>JAFAPF010000368.1 GCA_019247245.1 Rubrobacter sp.
AACGCGTTATTGCTACCTACCCTGCATCACGAAGACGAGCACACTACTATTCACCTAGCTGCCTAGAGCGGGGTACAGTAGTATTTGAGAAGCACTTCTAGTGAAGGTATTGGTGATGGACCTGGCGGCAAACTACATTCACCCCACGCCCCACGGGGGAAGATGCCGGGTCCATCGCCCAGAGGCTCGTCAACCTGGCCACCGACCCCGAATCGGCGCCCGCATTGGGATCATCACAGGCACCGATCTTAGAGATCGCCGGTTCTCGGGAGGAAAACCTTGTCGACGCTGCGAAACTGCTCGTGGCCTGCCGCGGTGACCCGGTGAAGATCGAGGGCGTGAGTGACCCGGCCAACCCGGACCACGACCTCTATGAAATGGGGGCCCTGCTGCCCGGCCTGGACGCCACCCTCGCCGGCTCGACGTTCGAGGAGTGGCTCGACTCCACGTCCTGATGTGCCGTAGCAGTCTTGGTAAGTAATAGGGTTAGGCTAGAAGAAGCCAACCCTACTTCTTTCCCACGGGGAACAGCCTCATGTGGGCCGTTTTGTGCAGTGTAGCTCCCTCAGCTTTCGCGGCATTTCTATCAAAGAAAGCGGCTAGATGGATCCTCCGCGTACACCAGAACCCACAAAAATTTAACCCTCATCCTTGCCAAACAGACTCTGAGAAGCACTTTCTGCCGAGAAGTAGAGTCTTCTCGGACACTCGGCGCCTTACAAACCCACCCTGCGCAGGTAAGCCGCTTGCGCTAGCGTGGTGGGGGGCTTAAAGCTACACTTCATTCTCACGCGTGCCTAGCTCCCTGTCGAATAGGAAGAGCGCCTCACCTTTGTCCCCGATCATTGTTAGCGTTTCTAGCACGTCTCCTACGTTCTTCTCTTCCTCGACCTGCTCCGTCAGGAACCACTGTAAGAAAACCTGACTTGCGTAATCGTTCTCGCTGGCCGTCAATCCGTAGAGCTCGTTTATCTGGGCCGTAACCTTTTGCTCCTGTTCGAGCGCTTGCTCGAAGACCTCTATAGGCGAGCCGAATTCGACAACAGGCTGGTCTATGGCCTGTAGGATCACACGACCATTCCGGCTTAGGAGGAAGTTATAGAACTTCATCGCGTGCTCCCTCTCTTCTTGTGCCTGGGTTCGCATCCAGTGCGCGAAGCCCGGAAGGGTTATCGACTCGCAATAAGCTGACATCGAAAGGTACTGGTGGGCAGAATAGAGTTCGTTCTTGATCTGCTCGTTTATCGCGTCTTGAATCGCCTGATTGAGCATAGATGTTCATCTCCTTCGCCTCGTGCGCTTGATGGCCTCCACACTATAGCAGCGCGGGCAAAACCCTTTGCTTGTTACATAGGGGCAGGTTCCCCTATTCACCCGGTTGCCGCTAAGTCGTCTTCTCGGGTACTGAACGAGGCGTGACGTCCGAGAGTCGTAGGTTTCGCTTAGTACGGAGGTTCGGCAGTAGAAAAAGCCAGGGTCTAGGAGTTGTAAGTGCCACTCCTGACCCTATACGCTCATTCGCGTATCCGTATCTGGCTTTCTAGCCTTCTAATCACCCCCCAACCACCAATATCTGGGCAAGCCGAGTGGCGGCTTATAGAATGCCCCCGTGCCTCACCCTTCGCGGGGATGTGCTCGAGTGGCTAGGTGTCCCCAACGTTATACGGCGCACAGCGTCCCACGGGTAGAACCTGGTAACGTGTATGCCTCCAGCAGCAGTCTCATTTTCTTCGAGGACTATGCCATATTCGCCGACGTCCCTCAGGCGCCGACAACTGGCATAGATTCCGACACTTCAGTAGTGGCATCAACTACTTCTTGGTCGCCCTCCACCTCAACAGCCACCTGCTCTGCAATCCAGGCCCTCAGGATGCCACCGTCCTCCACCTGCATTATCGCCCTCCTTACCTTTGATAGATAAGTTCGTAGATCCTAACCGAAACGCCACGACGGACAAGGCGGTAGGTCCAGCCGGATACGGCTAGGTGATGGTGGTGAAAGAGAGGGGCCGAATGCTGAAGGTGATTAGACCGATGAGAGAAGACGAGAATCCGGCCCCCGGGTGAACTATCTTCACTTACCGCGTGAGACTTTGGTCTACTCGAGCCGTGCACAAAAATCTTGATACGGTCCCCCAGGTTATGGTAAGAAGCTCTACCATGAGATCTCGTGCTACCAAGGGAATAAGGGATGAGATTAGCTATAGCCAACAGAAGCCCTCTTAGCACCAGCAGATGCGACGCAGTTCTATTCGGTGGTATAGATTCTGGGGCTAAGGTCCTAGTACGCAGATGGATACTCAAAGGAGAAGCAGATGTCCAACCTAGAGGTAGAGGGCGTCGGAACGTTCGACGTAGCAGATGGTAAGCGGTTAGTCTTGGCCATAGAGGAGGACGCGGGGGTAGACATCCTGCACCGCTGCGGTTCTTACGCTAAGTGCACCACGTGCCGAATCGAATACTTGGAGGGCGAGCCCCAGAAGATGACCAAGGCAGAATTGGAAGTGCTCCGAAGCCGTAATCTCCTCGGGCAGGTACGCCTCTCCTGTCAGGCTTTGTGTGATCACAACATGAAGGTGCGGGTGCTAATGACTGTAAGCTCCACTGGGCTTGACGGCCCGGGACCACACCCAGAGGAGACGATCACCCCGGAACCTGAGTGGGTAGATAAGCCTGCCTAAGGGCTTTCTGCCAATACTCAGAAGAGGCAACAACAGAGCTTCTATACACACTACCCCCTCTGACGGCGCCTGACTTGCTCGCATTATCTCCTCTTAGGAGCGCAAACGTAGGCATGCGGCTAGTGTCTGCGCTCCTGTACCTGCTAAAATCTACAAGAGAAAGGGAAGGAAAGGAGAGCCGAGCAGGGAAGCAGCAAGGCCTGCCTGGTAGGCTAGGCTACCACATGTTCTACCATGCCCTTCACACATCACACTGGGGCTGTTCAAAGGGAACGTTAGAGCTTACGGGAGTCCCTTAGTTTGTTTGGTAAGTAACAGGATTAGACTTGGAAGAGCTAAATGTGCTTCTCCTCTACAGGGAACAGCACCTTGGAGGCTGTTTCATATGAGGCACCTTAGTTTTAGCGGCCTTTCTACCGCTAAAGTAATATAAGGCAGGCTCTACATCCCGTTCCTCGAAAGAGGTATAACAGGCTATGACCAGATCAGCCACCGAACCAGTGCTCGAATTGCGCAGCGATCTGTTCTTTCGGTGTCCCGATTCGAAGCAGCACGGAGAGTAAGAGACGGGCTTTGGGCCCGTCGAGCATCCCCGCGTTGATGAGGCAGCGCGAGAGGAGGTCTGATTCCGAGCCGACAAAGCTGTAGGTGCTCCTGTGAACCTCCCCGCTGCCAGTGCGCGAGGCTAGGACGACCGGCATCTCCTCCGCGAGATCTTCTAAGGTTTGGGCTATGGTCGAGTGCACGTGGCCAACACCAAAGGCTTCGACCACGAGCCCACCGTACCCCGACTGCTTGATAAACGAAAGAAGACTACCGTCATCCCCAAGGGCTACGGTGTAAAGGGCAACGGGACGGTTCTGGGTTTTCTCCGAAAGGGCAACATGATAGGAACCCACGGGACGCGTAACTAGCCTTACGTTGTCCTCAGAGATGTAACCTATAGGTCCCGTTAGTGGAGAACGAAAGGTGGCGGGGTTCGAAGTGTGTGTTTTCTGCACGAAGCGGGCGGCGTGGATCTCATCGTTCATAACAACTACCGCCCCCACGCCGCGAGCGGCGTCGCTGGCTGCGACTCGCACCGAAGCTAACAGATTTGCCGGACCTTCGGCACCCGGGAGGGTGGGGTTGCGCATCGCACCCGTTACTACCACTGGTTCAGCCTCATCCACCAGGAGATCCAGGACAAAAGCCGTCTCTTCTATGGAGTCGGTACCCTGGGTAACCACGACGCCCTTAACTCCCCCCTCAATTCGGCGCTTGATTTCTGCAGAGAGCTCTACCAAATCGTCCAGCGTCAGCTCCGAGCCGGGCATCTGTCTAAAAGATTGGGCCGTAACCTCGGCGACCTCTGCGATCTCGGGCACGTCCTTCACCAAATCCTCGCCACTCAAGGACGGCGCCACCCCACGGTCGCCCGTATCGGTCGAAGAGATTGTGCCACCCAATGAAAGCACCACTACCTCAGAAAGGGCCACCTCGCCTCCTCTTTGGACATCCTTCGACCGTGTATGCTACTGACAGGCACAGTGCTATTCAACGTGCATGCAAGTGGTCTGTTCTGATGTGACCTCTGAGGCGAGAGCAAGGTTACTGTACAATCCTTTTGTTAGCAGTAGGGTGAAGAAAGGGAAAGGATGGCGGAGAAAGAGATATTCTGTGCCTTCGCGGTCGACCTCGATGCCGTCGCCGGGTGGCTTGGCTCCTACGGTGGGGAGGACTCGCCGGACGACATCTCAAGAGGCATGTTCGCGGGAGAAGTCGGCGCCCCACGGCTCTTGAAGCTCTTCGAAGAGTATGACATCAAGACCACATGGATGGTGCCTGGGCATTCTATAGAAACGTTCCCCGATCAGTGCAAGGCGATCGTGACCGGTGGACATGAGATCGGCACCCACGGTTACTCTCACGAGAACCCGGTCTCTATGACACCGCAACAGGAGAGGGATGTAATCGAGAAGTGTGTAGAGCTGGTCGAGGGCCTCACCGGCAAGAGACCGGCTGGCAACTCAGCTCCGTGGTGGGAGCCCTCGGACGTCACGAACGAGATCCTGCTCGAGTACGGCTACAAGTACGACCGCTCCTTGCAGCACAACGACTTCACCCCCTACTACGCCCGCAAGGGGGACACGTGGACCAAGGTCGATTACTCGCAGCCCGCTTCTGAGTGGATGAAGCCGCTCAAGCGTGGTGAGGAAATAGACCTCGTCAAGATCCCCCCGAACTGGTATCTCGACGACCTGCCACCGATGATGTTTATCAAGAACGCCCCGAACAGCCACGGTTTCATGAACCCGCGGGACATCGAAGATCTATGGCGCGACCAGTTCGATTGGGTCTACCGCGAGATGGACTACGCGGTGTACGGGCTCACTATACACCCGGACGTCTCAGGCAGACCGCAGAACCTCCTGATGCTCGAGCGACTGATAGACCACATAAATCGCCACCCCGGCGTGAAATGGGCGACCTTCGAGGAGATCGCGGACGACTTTATGGAACGCCAACCTCGCGGTGAGCCAGCCAGGGTTCAAGGCCTAGAACAGCCTTCCTGAGATCCATGTGTGTACTCTGCGGTGAGTTCGTTTCCTATGTCCACTGGACGGAACGGCACATCGAGTATAGGGCACACGCGCTTGACCCAGAATCCCGGGGCGACTACCATCGCTTGCGGCGTCGCGATCGTTTGCGGCGGGCAAAGGTAGCGAACGAGGTGCTCCGTCACTACGGACTCAAGGTTAACGACTGGGCCGGGAGCAGGTACGTCCTGCGCGACAAAAAGGGACGCTCCGAGTTGGTACAGGACCTGGGATCTTTGTGGCCCGCGGCGCAAAAGCTGGCCAGCCGACCACTCGATCCCTTAGACCCTTTCCTGCGTGCGGCGCTACTTGAAACGTCATCCTCGGACGATGTGCGGTGAACCGAGGCTAGCACGGCGAAGAAGCCAGTAACGATAGTAACGGGATTCCTGGGGAGTGGCAAGACCACTCTTCTGGCGAGGATGCTTTCGGTGCCGTTTTTGGCGAACACAGCCGTGCTCGTGAACGAGTTTGGCGAGGTCGGCCTCGACCACCACCTATTAAGGCGGGCCGAAGAGAGGACGATCCTCCTCGGTAACGGCTGTGTGTGCTGCACCACGCGAGAGGACCTCGTGGGCGTGCTCCTGGAACTTTTGGATGAGGAAGGGAGGGGTGAGATACCCGCGCTGGACCGGATCGTTGTCGAGACCACCGGTCTCGCGGACCCGGCTCCTATCCTCTTCACCGTTTTCTCCCATCCGGTTCTCCAGCACCACTACTACGTAGACCTCGTGATCTGTACGGTTGACGCCGTCAACGGGGAGCTGCACCTGGACCTCCCCGAGTCCACAAAACAGGTCGCGGCGGCCGATGTAATCGTCTTGAGCAAGACGGATGTAGCACAGCCCGGCGCAGCTGACGGCTTGCGGGTCAGGCTTCGCCGTATCAACTCCTCCGCCCATATAATCGATGCGCCCTACGGCAAGGTGGACCCCGACAAGCTTCTCCACCCTGTGGCAAACTGGTCTCCAACCGGTCTCAGGAACGTCGAGAGTTTGGGAGTTGAGATCGAGGCTGCCCTGGCCGAAACTAACAGCCACGTGTCTGGTACGTATTCGACGTCCCTGACGTTCGATGGTCTCGTTGACTGGGTAGCGTTCGGAACCTGGCTTAGCAT
>JAFAPF010000202.1 GCA_019247245.1 Rubrobacter sp.
GCTATACGTCGCTGACTTTGTGAGTCGGTTTGAGCAACGTGCTTCTAACCCTGTTGTCCAGCTGTGTTCCTAGGGCAAGCTCATAACAGCCTCTAGAGTAAAGATGCCCCGGGTTCAATTACGGGCACCCTCACCCATCTCGAGAACCCCGACCAGATGGGAAAGCTCAAAGAAGATGCTTAGCTCATTGGCTCTGCAGTCGAGGAACTCCTGCGCTACACAAGCCCTGTGGAGATGGCAACCGAGCGCTACGCGCACGAGAACGTAAAGATCGCGCACTACGCCACTGCGAGGCGAGCTGGTCCTGGCAGTACTCGGCCCGACCAATTGCGACGAGCGGCATTTCGAGGATTCCGACGCTCTCGACCTCGCACGCGATCCGAACGGACATCTGCTTTAGATAACGGTCGTTTTAGGTATCAGCAGTGTGTATCAAAAAACGACCCAGCCTGTTGAAAAAGTCGTTGTCGCACCAATCTGTGCTCCCAAAAGAGGTCCAAAACACCTAAAATCCTGCCCAAAACACTACAAAAAACACTACAATCTTAGGGTAATCTTCTTCAGAGGCGAACCTGAGCGGCAATCTGCCCTCTTGTCTTATCTCAAAATGCACGTTTTGTAGAGCTTGGTCTACTCTTTTTTCTTACTAGCACTATGTTGGTAGCCGAACTGTTGTATAGCACCGGCAGCCCGCAGATAGCCACCTGCATCGCGCGCCGCTTTTTGCATGTGGGCAACGCGCCTACTATAGCTTGTATCGCCGCTGACGGCGTTTACAGCCTCACACATGGTGCTGGCGGTAACCTGCTCAGGCTCTAAGGAAATCCCAAGGCCTAGTTCAGCTACTCGAGCAGCAGTCATCGCCTGCTCAGGTTGTTGTGGTACCACAACCATAGGCACGCCGTAATAGATAGCTTCCATAGTAGAGTTCATACCGCCGTGGGTGATGAACATATCGACCTTCTCGAGAATCTCGAGTTGAGGCAGGTGCGGACCGACAACAAAGTTATCAGGTGCCCGTCCGATCGAGGAGGGGTTAACGTTTGTTCCGATAGATAGCACTACATGCCAATCGCTGTTGGCAAAGGCCTCAAAACAGGCTGCATAGAATTTAGGGTCGGTGTTGAAGACAGTGCCTAGCGAAATATAAAGCAGCGGTCGGTCACTGAGTTGATCTAAAGTAAATTTAGATCTATCGCTACGCGGGGCGATACACGGACCAACGAATAAATAGCGCTCGTCGAACGCATCGGCATCTGGTTGGAATTGACGTGGTAGGGTGACGATGTTCAACTCCTCCTCAAGGACAAATAGATCCGTGAGCTCTATTGGGGAGAGACCGTAGCGCTTATGTAGGTCTTTGGAGGTCTCTTGGAACTCGCTCATTGCGCGTGCAGCTGCTCCTGAGAGCTCTCCATTGAGAATAGATGACCATCTAGAGGACATCTGGCGCCTTAACGGGGAGTGCTCGTTCATCGCATAGGTAGGGATGAGGGCTACAGCGGGCAGACCCAGCAGTTCGGCAAGAGCTCTACCCCACAAACACATACTACCATAGACGATGTAGTCGGCCTCCTCAGCCCTCACCCTGTCGATCAGTCGGGGGATCAGCCGTAGACTGTCTGTCATCATCGATAGAAAGAAGGTAGCCATTCTCTGCTGCAAGTTTAAGTCATTAGCTCGTAGTCCGAGGGCAAAACCAGGAGGAACTTTGAAACGATGCTGAATGCCGTCGATGTGGCGAAAAGAGGCGCCAGTATGGCGAACTTGAGTCTCGAACTCCTCAGTAAGATAGTAGATAACTTGCTCGCCGCGAGCGATGAGCTCGCCCACAACAGGCAAGGTCGGGTTGACGTGGCCGTATGCTGGGACGTTGAACACTAAGATTTTAGAGATCGTTGCACTCCTTTCTGACAAACGAGAGAGCTGTAGCTTTAAGAAGCTTCTGCTCTCTAGTCACCACCTTCCTAGTAGGATCCTTCTTAGAAACTCAAGTCGGTGGCTTGAACATGCTATGAGCCTTCCCCATCCGGGTAGACTCTGCTTCTATGTTAGCACTGTGCCTGGATAAGTCGCTGAGGACATACTAGAGGA
Source organism: Rubrobacter sp. (assembly GCA_019247245.1). Taxonomy (GTDB): domain Bacteria; phylum Actinomycetota; class Rubrobacteria; order Rubrobacterales; family Rubrobacteraceae; genus Rubrobacter_F. Next base: position 2,095 of record JAFAPF010000202.1, read on the forward strand.
GATTGAAGGGGCTATACAGGCGATGCATCTTATCGCATCAGGGTAGAGGAGTGAGTGAATATGCAACACAACCGAGGTGGTGACCCTGCGGTGCCCACGGGGGTCAGCACGACAGCGATAGGGGTAGCGGAGGCCAGAGCCGAAGAAAGCGCTCGTCCAGATCGGCTGTTCGAAGACCCGCTAGCCAAGGCGTTCGTCACCGCTGCAGGCTCTCCCTTTGAGGAGATCGAAACACATATAAGCGATCTTGACTCTATTCGCACATGGTTCTTCGACTATGTCGCTTTGCGTACACGATTCTTCGATGATTATTTGCTTGAGTCATGTAGAGCGGGTTGTCGTCAGGTAGTAGTGCTAGCTGCCGGGCTTGATACACGGGCATTCCGACTGTCCTGGCCGAAGGGGGTGCGCCTATTCGAACTCGACTTTCCAGAAGTATTCGCCTTTAAAGAACGTGTACTGGCAAGCCAGCGCGTGAAGCCAGCATGCCAGCGCGTAATAGTGGAAGCTGACCTTCGTGGGGAGTGGACAGCACCTCTTCTACAGGCAGGCTTCAGACCTGGTGAGCCGAGTGCTTGGCTTGCGGAAGGGATCCTCATTTATCTTACGGAGGAAGAGAATGATCAACTGCTGAGCAGGATTGGACAGCTTTCCACACTAGATAGCCAACTCGCCTTTGAGCATATGAGACGAGAGGCACAGGAGTTAATGCCCTTCCGCTTAGCAGCTGATGCGCTTGCTGAGCTTGGAGTGTCTTGGCGATCGTCTCTCGAGAATCCTAATAGGTGGCTGTCTAACCACAGGTGGCGGGGACAGGTATTTGATTCGGCTAACCTTGGGGAATTGTATGGACGGCCGGTCTCTTCTTACGGAGAGCTAGCCAAGGGAGAAACAGACATAGGGTGGCTAGTGAGGGCTGTACGGGAAAGCAGCTAAGATCTGCAGTAAGCTGCTACACAGATGCGAGCCGAGGGGTAATCTCGGCAACTCCCTTGCCTTATTCATGAGCTGCCGAGCAGGTTAGTGAATAAGAAGCGCGGCAACTTAGGATTTATCTCACAGCATGTTGTCGTGAGGTTGAGCCATGCTTACATGGCTCTGTGGATCTTGAAAATGCTCGACGAGCTACGTACTAGGGCAAGAGAATGCTGATTACCTTATGCTACGAGGTAGTCAACTGGAGCTTAGCGAAAGGCAGGCACATGTCAAAACGGCTTCTTGGTAAGAGCCTGGAAACTCCTGATGATGTGGCGAGCTTCGATCGTGGAGAGGTCGGAAAGGTCAACCTCGATGGCTACAGGATCGCTCTGCGGGTGCTACAGCCGGGTTGGAGGTGGTCGAAGCACGTCAAGCCGTGGAGCGAAACCGAAAGTTATCAGGTCCTTAGGGGCTACGCGGTCTCCGGGCGTACCAGGGTTGCAATGGACGATGGTTCCGAGATAGAGATAGGCCCTGGAGATGCCTACGTGATTCCTCCAGGTCACGACACATGGGTGGTTGGCGATAAGCCTTTCGTCGGAGTAGACGTCACACTAGAGGATTGACGGTATACTTTGCAGTAGCTGAGCAGACGAACGGCAACCAGTATGTTCGAAGTAGCCCCGGGCATCTTAGGAGCTGACCGCAGAAAGCACTCCTCCTATTGCTCCTACCAAATCCTTACGGCTGCGAGCCGCGATCTTGCAGAGAAGCGTCTTGATCTTCGAGGATGCTTCCTCGATCGGGTTGTAGTCGGGCGAATAGGCTGTCAGATACAGAAGCTGGCAGCCCTTACCTTCGATCAGCCCTCTCACCCTCTTTGGCTCGTGGGCGCCAACGAGGTTATCCATTACCACGATCTGTCCGTGTCAGTGTAAGGGGGCTGCGTTAGAAAGGTCCGATTCCCTTATCAGGTCTTCGTCGTCTCCACGACTATTCCGCAAAATAGAGGAATTGGAGAAGCCTACAGACTAATAGGATACGGTATATTAACTGCGATCCAAGGTTAGACACAGCATACGCTTCTTCGGATGCACTGTCGTCAACAGAGTCGGGAGAAAAATCTCACCCTCTTGGTATATTAGCGTTTCCCTGCAAATCTAAGGTAAAAAGAGAGCCGACGAGCGGACTCGAATCGCTGACCTGCTCATTACGAGTGAGCTGCTCATAGCTGAAGGAGTGACCTACGACCATTGCGTCTGCGGCCTTGGCTGCTCCTCGCCGTCCACCTCAAGGTTTACGTGCTCGTTGAAGAAGCACAGGTAGCCCTTTATCTTGCTGGTTTCTGCAATAGGCTCCTTATAGGTCCAGACGAGGTCCTCCACGCGCTTGCCACCAGCCACCACTGACCAGTACGAGGCCACGCCTTTGTAAGGGCACTGCGTCTCCTTATCGCTTGGAAGAAGGAAGTCCTCATGGACGTCTTCCGGCGGGATGTAGTAGCGCGTCGGTAACCCTGTCTCGAAGAGTAGCTTCGGCCGATCGGTCTCGGCTACGATTTCACCATTGACCTTAATCTGGACATGCCGGTCGCTATTCAAGACATCGACCCGATGGTAGGGATCGCGAGGGTGGACGAAGACCCGCTCAGATTCTTCGTACCACTCATCCATCTTATTGGAATAAAACGCGACGAGCCCAGAGAGAGGTGGCGCGGAGTCTATCGGCTCCGGGTAGCTCCACACCGCGTTCTCAGCGACCTTATCGCCCACCTTCACGGACCAGTACGAGGCATCACCCTTGAAGGGGCAGTGGGTGGTGTGGTCGCTTTTCTCGAGAAGGTCCATGCGGACGTCTTCTTCGGGGAAGTAGTAGATAGGTAAGTGCCCAGTCTCGTGCAGGAGCTTGATCTGCTGACTGTCGGCGACCGTCTCGCCATTGAATACCACCCTCACCCTGCGCGGAGAGTCCTCAAGATACAGCGTATGTGGCTGGAGTACCTGCGTATCGAAGTTGAACGTCCCGGAGCTTTGTGAGCCGAACGGTCCTGTCCCAATAGTCAAGGTCATCGCACTTATTCTCCTCTCTTCACCGGGCCATCTCGAGCAGGCTGGTCTCGTATGCACGTTCCCCGATGTTATAGTACACACGGCACCGGAACAGATACTATCTAGTTCACTATCTATTAACCACCTCAAGCTAGGTTTCTGTAGCTTGGTAACTGATGGCGTACTAGGTGTGCGCTTTGAGTGGGTGACGACTAGTTAGACCTGACCCGGCCTTCAGTGCTCGCGGGGACGCCCTCGTCAGGCATACGCCACATTGCGATTCGTATTTCTATCAGGCATCACCCGTCGCCATCTGGGTAGTACTGCTCTAGGAGACACAGGCCATTACGGATGTCCGGTCGGCAAGCCAAGGCTGCGGAGCTCTCTTGCACCGGCGAACATGCTCTGTTCGAACTCGTGGCGCGGCAGTTGGAGCTGCGATGGAGGCGGCTTAGGTGCGCCTGGTAGCCTTGTACGCCAGCCAAAGATGCGCGACACCTGCTCGATGACGACGTTGCGCACTTTATCGAGAACCTTCCTGACGACGCCAACTGGTTGAGTGCGAACGATCGAAGGCTTGTCCGCCAACGAGTGTAGCAGCCTCCTTTTGACCTCACGCGCTCGCCACCGGACCAAGGGCTCAACTACCTTATTCTCATCGAAAGGCTGCGGGTTACGGGGCGTGTCCCGGCTCAGGAGCTCGCCGAGGTGCTTCGCCTGAGCAATCCGCGGCCCCATAGCCTCGATGCACTCCTCGGCGTGGCTTCCGCAGAAGCGGAGCAGTGCGGTCTCGATTATCGAGGTGTGGTCGAAGACGGTGTGGCAATGCTTATTCTGCTCAACCCAAGACGAGACAACGATGGCCGGTACCCGCGGACTAAACCAAAAGCGGCAAGCCTTAGATCCCTATCCAGGGAGGATGTGAACCGCGCTTCTACGATAGGCTCTTCACATTCTCTCATAGTTTATGAGAGGCTATAAACCCGCTTCAATTCTCTCCGTAGAGGCGTTGTAAAGTCGGTAAGACCGCTGGCTATCTGAGCTTCCAACGAGCGGATGGATCTCGAAGGAGACGGCGAGAGGCAGCCGAGACCGTGGACGCGCTGGTCCGCAGGGCTTAATCGGGGGCCAGGCCCTTCTTTCGTAGCTCTTCGAGGGCTTCCTCCGTCTTCCTCAGATGGTCGAGGCCCATGCCGCGCAGCACGTTGGGAGCTTTGGTGAACTGTATCTCGCCGTACTCGACCACCTGCCAGCGGTTGCCCCAGGGGTCGAGAAAGTCGAGGCCCCTGCCCGGCAGGATCTCGACCCCCAACTCCTTAAGCGCGCGGCGGACAGTACTCTTGCTGTCCACCACCATCCCGACATGGCGGTGGGCATCCGGCGCCTGGGTCCTACCCTCGGAGAGGGCAATGAACTGGTCGCCCGCGTCGATGAATGCCATTCCGCGGCCCCGCCCGCGCAGCTTTATCTCGAAGAGACGCCCGTAGAACCCAAGGGCCTCTTCGATATCGCCAACCTCGAGGGCGATATGGTTGAATCCGACCAGCCTGGCGCGAGACGTCATGGAGCCATGTTAGAGCACGTTCGGCAGATAGGCAGGGCGCGTACGCTCGAAGGCTTCAAGATCGGTCTCGTGCGTCAGCGTCAGGCCGATATCGTCGAGGCCGTTGAGGAGCCGGTTGCGGGTGAAGTCGTCGATCTCGAAGGCCGCCTCCAAGCCGGGAGCGGTCACGGTGCGCTCTTCGAGATCGACGGTTATCACGCACTCCGGATCGGTGCGCACGGTGTTGAGGAGTCCCTTCACCACCTCTTGCGGCAGCTCGACGGCGAGGAGCCCTACCTTCGCGCAGTTGTTCTTGAAGATATCGGCGAAGGAGGAGGCGAGAACAGCGCCGAAACCGTAATCCTGCAGGGCCCACGGCGCGTGCTCCCGGCTGGAGCCACAGCCGAAGTTCTCGCCTGCGAGTAGCACCACGGCGTCCTCGTGCTCTGGGCGGTTGAGCACGAAGTCGGGGTCTTCGCGCCACTCGGAGAAGAGGAACTGGGCGAAGCCGGTGCGCTCGATGCGCTTGAGGGCGTCGCTCGGTACGATCTGGTCGGTGTCGACGTCGGAGTAACCCAGAGGGAGAGCCTTCCCGGAGACGCACTTTACGGGCTCCATTATCCCACCTCCAAGGGAACGCCAAGCTCCGAAGGTGAAGCAAAGCGGCCCATTACGGCGGTTGCCGCCGCAACGACGGGGCTCACGAGGTGGGTACGACCGCCTTTGCCCTGCCGACCCTCGAAGTTGCGGTTGGAGGTCGAGGCGCAGCGCTCGCCTGGTTGTAAGATATCGGGGTTCATCCCGAGACACATCGAGCATCCGGCGTTTCGCCACTCGAAGCCGGCTTCTTCAAAGATCTCATCCAAGCCCTCCTCCTCGGCTTGCTTCTTGACGCGCATGGAGCCAGGGACCACGAGCGCCCGGATGTCCTCTTTGACCGTGTGCCCTTCTAGGACGGCAGCAGCGGCGCGGAGATCCTCGATGCGGGCGTTGGTGCAGGAACCCAGGAATACGGTGTCCACCTCGATCTCGCGCATCGGCGTCCCCGGCGCAAGCCCCATGTACCTCAAGGCCCGCTCGTGCCCCTCGTGCTCGGGCTCGGGGACAACGCCGTCGAGCGGGACGGTCTGCGCCGGGGTGGTACCCCAGGAGACGTACGGCACTAGCTCTTCGGCCCGGATGATTACCTCTTTGTCGAACTCCGCACCCTCATCTGTCGTAAGGGTGCGCCAGTCCTCTACAGCCCTCTCCCAATCCTCGCCTTTCGGGGCGTGCGGTCTGC
>JAFAPF010000209.1 GCA_019247245.1 Rubrobacter sp.
CCTGAGGCGGACGAAAACACCTTGCCGAACGTTCTGACCCGGCTAATGAAGTATATAGGAGCCCCGAGCAGTCTTCGAGAGCCCGGTTACGACGAGAACGATATCGACGAGCTGGTTAACGGGGCGCTCAAACAGCGGCGGCAACTAAGCATCGCTCCTAGAGAGGCGAGTCCGGATAAGCTCGTCGATATCTTCTACGAGTCGTTGGAGAGCTGGTAGGAGGGAGACGATACAGCATCGACCTCATCGGCACCGTACAAATGGCTTCGCTGCGCTGGTTGACTAGTCGTATAACTAGCAATGCTCAAGCATTTTTATTTCCTACACTACGATATCAGCTCCCGCAACGACTTCACATAGTAAGAGGAGCTTAATCTAAACTGCATCAACTCCATCTAATAATGGCATTTTGTAGGGTTCAGGGTGCCGGGTGTCCTTGATCTCGGTAGCAATAATTGACTATACTTTTACTTCTGTTCTAAGGACAGGCCCTTTCTGTGAGCAACAGTGGTGATGTATGGGGATCTATGTACGGAGCGTCAGGGAGCAGGAGAAAATGAGTTACGAGTCAGCACGTACTTACGCGGGGCACATGCCGTCGAAGATGCTTGACAGCTTCTCCCACTACAAATTGCGATGTCAAAGCTGCGACCAGACGTTCGAAGATGACGGGCTCCTTCTAGAGTGCCCAACACAACACGAGTCTTCTCTTCTCGTTACAGAATATAAAGCCAAACGCTTCGAACCCGACCGCAGTGCCGAAGGGATATTCAAGTATAGAAAGTGGCTACCAGGTACACGAGGCTTATCGGGTGCGGGCAGCAGCGTGACTTATAAGAGTGAAAAACTAAACTCCCTCATAGGGCTGCTCAATGTGTGGGTAGTGTTCAACGGGTATTGGCCGGAAAAAGGCGCTGTGCTCGAAACGCCGACATTCAAGGACCTGGAGGCGTGGGCAGTCCTCTCCCGTATCCCAGAGCAGCACGAGGAAGTTCTTATCGTCGCCTCAGCTGGTAGTACCGCTGCTGCGTTCGCAAGGGCCTGTTCGCTGAACAAGGTCTCCTGCCTGATCATCATTCCGCAGGCTGGACTTCTTAACCTACAGTTTCCTGAGGGTATCGATCCATGCGTAAAGATCATTTCCCTTACTGGCTTCACTGACTATTCCGACGCTATCGAGCTGGCGAATCGTGTCTCGCGAATCGACGGGTTCTTTTCTGGAGGAGGCGTGAAGAACGTCGCGCGGCGCGACGGGTTGGGCACTACCATGTTGAACGCAGTTGAGACGATCGGGCAAGTCCCCGACTATTATTTTCAGGCGATCGGAAGTGGGGCAGGTGGCATCGCAGCATATCAGGCCGCAAAGAGGCTTGTAGAGGATGGAAGATTCGGCAAAAAACTCCCAAGGCTTATGCTCAGCCAGAATCTGCCATTCGTTCCAATTTACTTGTCCTGGAAGTCATGTCGACGCGAGCTGATAGAGATCAGTGAAGATGACGGAAAGAAGCAAATACGGCAGGTTGGGGCTCATGTGCTGACAAATCGGCACCCGGCCTATTCTGTAAGGGGCGGGGTCTTCGATATTCTTACCGAAACTCAGGGTGACATGTTCACTGCCGATAACCTCGAGGCCCTTCATGCGAAACAGTTGTTCGAGGAGACAGAAGGGATCGACATTGATCCAGCGTGCGCCGTTGCGTTCGCGACCTTAATCAAGACTGCCCGGTACGGTGGGATCGAGCGCGACGCCTTGGTCCTGCTGAACGTCACAGGAGGAGGACGTCACAGGCAACAGTTAGATAGGAAGCTTATCGCAGCCCGACCAGCTCTCGAGCTCAACGAGAAGGAGATTCTCCGGCAGGAAGCCCTAGAAAGGGTTGTCGATTTAGTCCACTGATGCAACTTTTGTGGGCTCGTATCTTTGCTCAGACGAAAATTTATGAAACGACTACTATGAGAGGATCTGCGTGAGTATTCAGGAAGCATCTTTCGTGTCCCGAGAGGAACAGCTCTATCGTACCCTGACCCCGACCTCTTACGAGTACTTTCTGGAGGGCCGCAAGTATCTTCCCGGTTCCGATTCTCGCAGTCCTCTCTTCCATCCTCCTTATCCCGTGGTCTTGGATGAGGGTCACGGATGCTGGCTGTTCGATGTGGATGGTAACCAGTTGCTCGATTTTACCGGCAACCATACATCTCTAATCCTCGGATACAAACATCCTCGGGTTCTTGATGCGGTCCAGCGCCAACTGGAAAAGGGAACTGCCTTTCCCGGAGTTACGGTGCCTCAGATGCGGCTGGCTAGGTTTCTGTGCGAACGTCTGCCGTCTTTCGAGCGGGTGCGCTTCACAAACTCAGGTACCGAGGCGACGATGAATGCTATTCGCGTCGCTCGAGCGTTCACCGGACGTCACAAGATCGCCAAGATCGAAGGAGGCTACAACGGTAGCTGGGATGACGTGATGGTGAGCACGCACCCGTCGGGCGAACAAAGCGGAGACGTTTTACGACCGGTTGCGGCTCCAGCGTCCCTGGGCCTCACCTCGCATAGCGTCGATAACGTAGTGGTGCTGCCGTTTAACGAGGTGGAGGCCGCGGCACGACTGATCGAGCAACAAGGCAAGCACCTCGCAGCCGTCATCGTGGAACCGGTCTTGGGTTCTGCCGGTATGATCCCTGCTGAGCAGGCCTATATCGATATGCTACGCGAGGTGACCAAACGGCTTGGAGTACTTCTGGTATTCGACGAAGTCATTAGCTTCAGGGTTGCTTATGGGGGAGCGCAGGAGTACTACAGTATATCTCCGGACCTGACCTGCCTCGGGAAACTTATCGGTGGTGGCTTTCCACTCGGCGTATTTGGAGGAAGAAGCGACATTATGGCCATGTTTGACCCATCGCGTGGCAGGCCACAGCTTCCACATCCCGGAAGCTACAACGCCAACCCTATAAGTCTGGTTGCCGGCGCGACTACCCTTGAGTTGCTTACGGACGACGTGGTTCAGCTTCTAAACCTTCGAGGTGAAACCCTGCGGCGCAAAATACGTACGGCTTTTGAGGATGCCGGTCTTACCGCACAGGTGACCGGTCTTGGTTCGCTCTTCGCAATACACCTGACTTCCGAACCAGTCAAGAGCTACCACGATACCATGCACGCCAACGTCGACCTCCGACACCGGATCTTTCTCAGCCTGTTTAAGGAAGGTGTCCTGATAGATCCGCGCGGTGTAGGGTGTATTTCTGCCGCTATTGGGGAAGCCGAGATCGACCGGTTCGTCGATGCTCTACGGGCCGTTCTGCGTAAGCTTGCGGGTTCATGATCTTCAACAATCTAACAATCCGACCTATGCTCGCGTTCAGCATCCCTTTCTGCAAGGATTCCTCGTAGAGCTCCGCGAGCCCTTGTCGCATCTCTTTACCTCTCTGCCTTTGGTGTGGGTTTCTCAAGTGACCCTGTAGCTCTCGCTAATCGTCATGATGGGAGCGTCCTTCACGAGCACCCTAACTACCTTGAGTATCGAGTTCTACCAGTCGTGGTGCTAGATATACGTTTCGAGGTACAAAACGCTTTGAGATAAGGTCCTGCACTCTGCTGACCGAGGAGATGCAAGAGGTTTTAGGCTATCTGAAAGCCAACAGAACGTTGCGCGCTAGCTCAGTCCAAGCTCCCTCTTTATCCTCTGATTGTCGAACCCCACGATCCAAAAATTGGCGGTCTTATTACCGGTACGCTTGTTTGCCTGGTCTTACCCACGATGTCAGCAATTACCTTTGGGTCACGTTCTACTTTCCACAGACTTTTTCAGTTACTACGCTGCGGTTCAGGGTGGTTCTCTGCCGGGTGGCAGGATAGAGTTGGCGGAGGCATGCAGTAGGTGGCAGCCGGATACTGGGTATGCTCGGATACTAGGTATGCTAATTGTATGGGGCGATGTGCCTGGGGCGATGTGCCAAAAGAAGAAAGCGCCACGGAGGAGTGAACGTATCTAGGATAATACTGTTTAGCACGCCTTCGTGCTCGTGGTGCAAGCGGGCGAACCGTTACTAAAAGAAAACCGGGTGCGCTTCAAAGAGGTCGATATAGAAGGTGATCCGAAAGCGGCCCAAGATCTCATCAAGAAGACGGGACAGATGGAAGTGCCAGTAATAAAGATAGGCAGTCGGTGGATCGTGGGTTTCGACCAACCTCGCATCGAGCGGGAGCTGGCCCGCATATCGTAGGGCCTCCCCCGCTGTCGACCCCGCTAGGCGCTTCATGAATGCCGTCTACCAACGGCTTCGTCCTTAGCAGGCCCGCGATCTCTAACCAGTGGTACTCTTCTTCTAAGCCTATCGAGCGAATATTGTAACTACAGCCTAGCAAGCCGCGCTTCCGGGTGCCCTGCTTTCCTTGCACACAAGGCAGTCTACGTGTCGACACTTATTCTGCGGCCTCCTTTCTGCTGGTCTCTCCACACCCACGAGCTGGTGCACGGCACAGCAGGTGGGACCGCGCTCGCGCTCTCCAATTCCTGTCTTCGATGGCACCGGGAAAGGTGTCCAGCGAATAGGCGATGACCTCTTCCATGCTGATAGCTCTGCCCGACAAATCGAATACCTTCTGGGCGCCTAGCAATTGGGCAACTATCGCCGCGACGAGGATAGAACATCCCCGAGCACGGTATCTTTACTTCCTCGTCCAAAAGCCCTCATAACTCGGCAAGTGGCCGAGACCAGGTATCTGCCACCCTGGTAGGTTCCGGAAATGTTCACGGAGGTGACTGTCCCAATCCGGACGACTGCCATCCCGATCGGGGAAGCCGTACTCTTTGGCGAGTTGCCGGGTAGGTACAGCCTCGCCGGTGCGGCAGAGGACGGCCGAGTCGGCGGTGAGAGCTGCTGCCCGGCACGATCGATATACTGCCGACCATTAGCCGCGTCTTCAGGGCACTCACGAGCAACGAGGCACGCTACGATTTTGACCGGGGGTCCGATGCTGGCCTTGGCATTCTCCTGAAGGCTGGCCTCGATCCCCTTCAGGAAGTTGGTATCTATCGGTAGATAAGGGGCTTTCAGCCCTTCAATGGTACCCTTCGAGCTTGCAACGCATAGCTTAGAGACCTCAGGGGCACCTAAGGATGTTAATACGATGTCCGTAAAGCCAGGAGAGTACTACGTAGGTCACAGTGCCATGGATGAAAGCCATGCTAAGCC
>JAFAPF010000361.1 GCA_019247245.1 Rubrobacter sp.
AAGCCACCAGGCGGGCCTCGGGTTCGCCACCCTGCTGCCGACCGTAGGAGGTTTGTGGGTTGCCGCTGGTTCCGCGAGCCAGAGCGTACGTCGGCTCCCTCTGGGGCCTCTACTCGCCATCCCGCTTGGCGCAGGAGGACTAGGCGCGGGGCTACCGCTCTTTCTAGGGGCGATCATGTGTCCCTTGGGGGCCGCGCTTTCAGCAGCGGCGGGAGCGGTCTTGCTAGTGGCATACGATCTCGCCTGGGGGGACGGTGTGGTTCCTTATCTCGGGCTCGCTTTAGGCAACCTTCCCAGGACTTTGGGGCCCGTAGAGCTACTCCAAAAGGGCGAGATACTCGTGCAGGCGTATCCTGCGCTCACGATGCTGGCCGCTTTGTGGGCCGTCATGGCAGGGGTAATCTCTGTATCAGAATGGTTTGGGGTTTGGGGTTTGGGGCTCATCGTCGCAGTCGGCGGCGGTGTTGTGGAGTACGCGCTCGCACTCTCATTTGCGCCAGCTGCGCTCTCCCAGGCTATGACTTCCCTAAGCTTCGCGGCTATAATATACGCTACTATAAAGTACCTTGAGTCTAGGTTCGGTGGATAGGTTTCTTTGGGTTTCCTGCGACTAATAGAGAAGCGGATGGAATCCCTGGTAGAGGGGGTTTTCGGCCGTGCGTTCAAGCGGCAAGTCCATCCGGTGGAGATTGCCAAGGGTCTCACCAAGCAGATGGACGAGAATCGTATGGTGAGCGTTTCGCGCATCTATGCCCCAAACGACTTCACCATTCACCTCTCCAAAGCGGATGCGGAATCCATTCAGGCCTACCAGAGCGCCCTGAATGATGAGCTGATACAGTACGTCTCGACCCACGCCCAGTCAAAGAATTACCACCTCATGACCCCGCCTAAGATCCGCTTTGTCACCGAGGACTCCCTGCGCTTTGGCGAGTTCGGCGTCACGGCCAAGCTCACTGGCGGTGATGGACCGCGCGAAAAGGGTGCTCCCCAAGACACCTCGGGCCAGACCCGCATCTTCCGCACCGAGAAGGCTGGAGAAGAGGCGCGAGAAGCCCAGGGAACGGCTGCCATTTCCACCGAAGAAGCACAGAGGCAAGGGCTTGCGTGGGAGGTGGCAGAGCTGGTTTTGGACGACAAAACGTACCCGCTGAAGGGTCAAGGGCCGTGGAGTATCGGGCGTTCCGAGGAGAACGATATAGTCATTTCCAACCCGAACGTGTCGCGACGACATGCCCAGCTCTCGCGCCTAGAGAACGGTTTCCTCGTCGAGGATCTCGGCTCGACCAACGGCACTCTCCTCGACGGTGCGCCTATAGACCGTGAGCGTATCGAGAGCGGCGACGAGCTGACTTTCGGAGGAATCACTGCCCGCTTCGTCCGCCGAACGGACCGGAGGGCTTCGTCCCTCAAAGATCCTTGGAATTTCGGAGGAGCTACGGGGCGCAAAAAGGGCAATTACGAGGAGTACTAGCAACATGCTCGACCTGCAGGTGCCGCTACTGGCGGCGAAGGCCCTACTCCTCCTTTTGCTCTTTGCTTTTATCTACTCTGTGGTCCGACGTAGCATCGGTGACTTGCGCTCTGTGCCCGATGACGAGTCCTTCGTTCCCCGGGAGAATGGTAGCCGGCGCCACCGTTCGGAAGCCTATGCCGAAGGCCAGGACGATTTCTCCACGCTCATAGTCGAGGACTCAGACGTGCTTGCGCCCGATACCCGGTTCCTGATAATAAGCGGCACGACGAACATTGGTCGTTCGTCCGCAAGCGACATCGTTTTAAAGAGCGATGATTATGCCTCTGGGCAACACGCCAAGCTCACCCGCCACGGCGGGCTCCTTTACGTCGAGGACATCGATTCTACTAATGGCACCTACGTCAACGGGCGCAAAACCATCGGCGCCACCCCTTTAAAGAGCGGCGACCGGGTACAGGTAGGATCGACAACCTTCAGGTATTCGGAGTAGTGTAAAGGGTGATTCTCTTCCTCGAACACCATGGGGTTACACATCCCGGTAAGGTCCGCAACAATAACGAGGATTCACTCCTCGTCGGCGAGGGCCGGGACGAAACACTGTTCGTGGTTGCCGACGGTATAGGAGGATTTGAGGCTGGAGAAGTGGCGAGCTCCATAACGATCGATGTCCTCAAAGACATCGCGCCCTCGGGATCTTTAGAAGACGCAATAAGAGAGGCCAACCGGCGGATACTGACAGCCGCCAAGGGCGACGATAGGCTCTCGGGTATGGGGACGACCGTGGTAGCGCTACGCTTCGGCGGCACGGAAAGCGAGCCGGTTGCGGAGGTCTCGCACGTCGGTGACTCTCGAGCTTACCTCTTGCGGGACGGCGAACTCAAGCCCATCACCGAGGATCACTCCCTCGTCGCTGAACTCGTCCGAAGCGGAGATCTCACCCGTGATGAAGCCAGCGAGCACCCGCAGAAGAACCTGATCACACGTGCTTTGGGGGCTGAGGTGGAGGTCGAGGTGGACACAACCGTCCTCCCCATCCGGTCCGGAGATCGGTTCATCCTCTGCTCTGATGGGCTCTCGGACATGGTTGCAGAAACCCGTATGTTGGACCTTCTTACTTTCTCTCTCGAAAGCCCTGAGAAAGCGGCTCAAGCACTTGTCTCCAGCGCCCTTGAGGCCGGCGGCACGGACAACGTGACTGTGGTGGTCGTAGACGTAAAAGAGGGTGATACGCCTGCCGAAAAACCTCGTCGGGGCGATACCCAGGAGATGAAAGCCATAGTACTTGAGGAGACTGACGCAAGGCGCCACCAGAAGAGCCCTCAAGGCAAGCACGCCGAAGCAGGAGAAGTAGAGCGGTCCCTGGTAGTATCCATCCGGGTGTTAGCAGCGGTGCTGGTCTTAGTAGCTATTGCAACACCTTTCTACCTCTGGGGTACCAGTCGCTTTTTTTTAGGCTTCGAGGGGGGCGAGGTGGTGATATATCAGGGGTTGCCCTACGAGCCTTTAGGCTACGGGCTCTACTATGAGGTCCAGAGAACGGGTCTAAAGGAGTCTGATATACAAGCACGCTACCGTGATCCGATAGAGAACCACAAACTCTACTCCTCAAAAGAGCAAGTTGAGGCAACCGTGCGTGATCTCAAAGACCAGGAGCAGACACGGTGATCAGACGGTGATCCAACGCGCCACCGTCCCTATGACCATAGCCCTTCTCGTCACTACGTTGGGTTTTGCGATCCTCATCTCCGTGCAGGAGGTTAAAAGTCCTCCCTTGATCTACGGGGGGCTATATGCCGGGGTGATGGTCGCGCTCTACTTCGTCGTCAGGATCTGGCTGCTACATTCGGACGCGATCCTTCTGCTGATAGTAACCCTCTTAACCGGGGTAGGACTTCTGATGATCTATCGCCTCACCTATGGTGCTTATGTAGCCGAGATCCTCGCCATCGCGCAAGCGACCTGGATACTCATCGGGAGCAGTGTCTTTGTGTTCGTGGCCCTCTTTTTTCGCAATTACCAAAAGCTGTTTACCTACAAATACCTCCTGGCCTTAGGTGCCTTAGCCCTTATAGGCGCAACTTTCACACCGCTGGGTTACGAGGTCAACGGTGCCAGGCTGTGGGTGCAGACCGGGCCGGCGAGCGTCCAACCCTCCGAGTTCGCCAGGATCCTCCTCATCGTCTTCTTCGCCAGTTATCTTGCCGAGAAACGTGACCTCCTGACAGCAACGAGCCGCTCATTTGTGGGAGTGCAACTGCCAGCACTGAAGTACTTCGGACTTGTGGCGCTGGTATTGGCGTTCTCCCTAGGGTTCCTCATCTTCGAGAAGGACCTCGGCATCAGCCTGCTCTTCTTTACGGCACCTTTGCTCATGCTCTACGTGGCGATAGGCCGAATGGCATACATCATCCTTGGCGCGCTCCTCTTTGTCGTAGGCGCACTCGCAACGTACCAATTGTTCTCGCACGTGCAGGTGCGCGTAGCTAGCTGGTTCGACCCGTACGGTGAAGGGTTTCAGATCATCCAGAGTATCTTTAACATCGCCGATGGCGCTCTCACCGGCACAGGACTGGACAGGGGATTCTCTCAGAGCATCACCAACGTCCAGACGGA
>JAFAPF010000499.1 GCA_019247245.1 Rubrobacter sp.
TGCCGGAGGAAGCTTTGCGGCCGCTCATCCCGCCGGCGCTCGGGCTCGACACCTTCGACGGGTGGGCGTGGCTGGGCGTGACGCCTTTTCGCATGGAAAACGTGCGGCCCCGGTTTCTGCCGGCGCTTCCGGGACTATCGAGCTTCCCGGAGCTCAACGTCCGCACCTACGTCACGGTCGAGGGTAAACCGGGCATCTGGTTCTTCAGCCTCGATGCCGCCAACCCGATGGCCGTTCGTATCGCACGCGCCACCTTCTCGCTGCCGTACTTCGACGCTGAGATATCCTCTCGGGTCTCCGATGGGGAGATACGCTATAGAAGCGTGCGCACCCACAAGGGTGCGTCGCCCGCCAGGCTTGCGATCTCCTACCACTCTGTAGGCGAATCCTTCAGATCACGCCCGGGGACGATTGAGTACTTCCTCACCGAGCGCTACTGCTTCTACAGCGCAGACGCCCAGGGTCTCCGCGTCTGGCGCGGTGACATTCACCATCTACCCTGGCCTC
Organism: Rubrobacter sp.; assembly: GCA_019247245.1. GTDB lineage: Bacteria > Actinomycetota > Rubrobacteria > Rubrobacterales > Rubrobacteraceae > Rubrobacter_F. The sequence continues at coordinate 508 of JAFAPF010000499.1, forward strand.
TACAAAGGGCCGAGAATGAACTCGAGGAGTTCGAGATGACTGCCCAGATCGGGGTGACGCTGCCGGACGTGGAACCTCTCTTGCATTATGCTCGCTGCCTCGACGTTGCCGCATGGCCGCCTAAGCGCATCAACGCATGAAGCCTAAAGACCGACTTCGAAGGGCCCGCCTCCTACTCGTCACCGATCCTCGCCTCGACCTAGTAGCCAGGGTCGAAGCGGCCCTCCGGGGGGGTGTAGACATCGTGCAGCTCAGGGATAAATTCGCCCCGCGGGAGGAGCTACTTTCGCTGGCCGTGGAGCTCAAGGAGATCTGTGAGCAGGCGGGCGCCCTCTTCACGGTGAACGACGACGTGGAGCTAGCCTGGCTCTCCGGGGCAGCGGGTGTACACGTCGGTCAGAAGGACGATCTGGTAGCGAGTGCACGTGAGATGCTCGCTCCAGGTGCCATAGTCGGCCGTTCGGTCGGTAACGTGAATGAAGCCCTTGGGGCTATCCAGGAGGGGGCGGACTACCTTGGTGTCGGGACCGTCTACTACACGCCGACCAAGCGTGACGCCACGGTGGCGGGGCCTATCCTTCTCCGAGAGGTTGCCTGGTTGAAGCCGCGTATCCCCTGGTTCGCCATCGGTGGGGTAACCCTCGAGACCGCCCGTGCGGTAGCCGACGCAGGTGCACCGGGCTTCGCGGTCGTGCGAGCCGTGCTCGATGCGGAAGACCCTGAGGTTGCCGCTCGCAAGCTTCGGTCGTACCTCCCGAATCACTTGGAAGGATACCTTAGGGGTTGACGATTAGGGCAGATCTGGTCTCCGGCATCCTGCCGGTTCGTCCGGACGGACGGATGCTTCTGCTGAAGCGCCCCACCGGTACTTGGGAGCCCCCCGCGGGGCGTCTTGCCCCCGGCGAGAGCTTCGAGATAGGTGCCATACGCGAGGTCTACGAGGAAACGGGTTTGCTTGTCGCGCCGCAACGCCTCCTCGCGAGCTGGGTCGGAGAAAAGCCTGGCGGCGGCCTCCTCGCCAGCGCCACGTACGCGTCTCGGGTCTCCGCTGAAGTAGGTGGGATCCAGCTTTCCAACGAGCACCTTGGGTATACGTGGGCTACCCTCGATGAGTGGCTCGAGCTCCCCAGCTGGTGGAGCCGCGAGAACATCTTGCGTGTTACGATGCCCATAGCAGGCCTCCCCGAAAGAGCGCTCCCTGAGCCCCCACCACCCGACTCGCCCCGTCCCGGCGTCGTCCGTGCGGCGTTGGGTGCCGGGACGGTCGTCGTAGACTTGCGAGACGGGGAGCCGCTGCTGCTCCTGCTTAGGCGTCGCAAGCCGCATGCGGGGCTCTGGGAAAACCCGGGCGGCATGCTCGAGCCCGGCGAGGACTTCGCGCTCTGCGCACATCGCGAGACCCTCGAAGAGACAGGTCTCCACGTCGAACCTGAGACCTTATGGTGGGCTCGGGTCGAGCCCTGGCGCTCGCCCGACGATCCCGAGCTCTATGCAGGGGTCGGTTTCCTCGCCCGTCATCCGGGCGGAGAGGTCCACCTCGAACGCTCCGCCCACGACGCCTATATATGGGTCACCGAGGAGGAGTGGCGTAGTCTGGATACCTGGTACACCGGAGAAGAATCTGACGTTCTCTGGGACACCGTAAGGAGGCTGAAGACTTGATCGGGGAAGGAATGCTCCACCCCCGGTGGCTCATGGCCTTCCAGAGTCCTTTCAACGAGAATTGAGTGAACGAGTTTGACCTCATAAGCTGCCTCTCTGCCCGCCTCCCGGCCCCACCTCCTGAGGTCGTCGTCCCCATGGGCGACGACTGCGCCGTACTGCGCTTCGGGGATGCTCTCTGGGTCGCAACAGCCGACATGCTCGTTGCAGGGCGGCACTTCGAGGAATGGGCCACCCCCGAGGAGGTTGGCTATAAGGCTGTCGCAGTCAACGTCTCGGACGTTGCGGCGATGGGCGCTGTACCGCGTTTCATGCTCGCCTCCGGCGGTGCGGACGACGTGGAGACCACCCTAGGTTGCATGGAGGGTGTTCTGCGGGCGTGTGATGAGTTCGGAGTATATCCCTTGGGAGGAGACACCATCCGCGCCGCGGTGCTCACGGTGGACGTGGCTATCCTCGGGCAGCTTGCTCACGCTCCCGTGCTCCGCTCCGGGGCCCGCTCTGGCGACCTTCTGGCGGTGACCGGGGAGCTTGGGGCGTCCGCGGCGGGTCTCCTCGCCTTGCAAAGAAGGGATACCGGACCGGAGCGCCTCGTGAAGAAGCATCTGCACCCTGAGCCGAGGGGCAACCTCGGGCGTAAGGCTGCCCGACTTGGGGTGCAAGCCATGATCGACATCTCTGATGGGCTCGCCTCCGACGTGCGTCACCTCTGTCAGAGGAGCGGTGTCGGCTGCCGTATATACCTGGATCTTTTGCCTATCGCTGGTGATACTCAGGAATACCTCCGCTCCATAGACCGGGACCCCCAGATTCTCGCGACCACGGGTGGGGAGGACTATGAGCTTCTCATAGCCGCTCATGAGAACGTCGTCAAAGAGCTGGAGGCGGAGTCGGATGTGCCGATCACCGTGATAGGTGAGGTGGTGCGGGCAGGAGTGGTTTTCCTGCGTAATGGCGAGCCGGTTGAGAATCTCTCCGGCTGGGACCATTTCCCGGGGTTTGAAGGAGTTTAGAAGGCGCCTCTCAGGGTACTTCAGAGCTTTCAAACGTTTCCATAGAAGAGGAGTACATA
>JAFAPF010000181.1 GCA_019247245.1 Rubrobacter sp.
CCTAGATCCGCTAAGCGTGCGTCGAGCCATCGAGGCCTCTCCCGCGTAGCCACACCCATCCTATCGCGAGGGTACTAAGGGCGGCCACGTAGATGGCGTAAGACGCCTGCTCCACGTTTGGCTCTCCCCGCAAGCCCCAGGCTGCACCGAAAACGTTGGAGCCGGCTGAGACCGCGACGGAATCTCGTACTGCGGCACCCCAACGCGCACTCGTCTCCACAATCGCGGCGACCGTGGCTAGGTCGGAGGCCAGCAGGTCGGCACGTGCAGGGAAGCGGCTGCTATGCCCCGAGCTGAGGCCGATCGCCATATCACAGGCCTCGAAAGCCTCGGCCGCCCTAGCGCTGTCGGACACAAGCGCGACCACCTCACCCCTTTCTTGCCTCGCTCGAACGGCGCCGACGGCGTCCTCATCCGGGAGCAGCCCTATTTCCGTACGCTGGGCAATTGCTTGCGCCACTATGGGATCGCCGGCTGGAATGAGGTCTACCTCTACCCCGCGGCGTCGACACACCTGAAGCATGTCCGCAACCCCAGAGGCAAGCCTCGGCCGTAACGCGCAGATACCAAGGGGGCGTCTCTCGCCCTCGCGGCTGAGCAGCAGTGGATACTCGCCCTGGTTTCGGATGCGCCTTGCTGCTGGTAGCGACTCCCAATCCTCCACCGGATGGAGTGAATAGCGTGTGTCCCCGATGTCCGCGGTGGCGGCCTCACCGTCGAAGTTCCCCTCGGTGGCTCCCTTACCATCGGTGGATGGGAAAGCATTGCCCCACGGCGACCCAGACGCTGCGGCCACCGCAGCCGCCCAATCGAGGATCTCGGAGGCATTCTGATCTTCTCCCAGCGGCATGATGCTACTGACCTCAAACCCATCAGTCAACACGCGCGGACTGTAGAGCAGAAGGGTACTGGGAAGGCGCACGACCTGATTCGGGCGCGTGCCGACTATCGTCACCCCTGAGCGCAACACTCGTGCAGATGCGCTAGCATCAGCGGCCTGCCTGCCTATCAGGGCCGTTCGAGGGCTGACCAGCAGCAGCGCTGTGAAGCTTCGAGAGAGGGAGCCGGTGAAGAGGGCGGTCAGCGCTGCGTATCCGAGCGAGAGCCTCCCCACAGTTTGCATGTAGCTCTCGTAGAGCGACTTAGTAACCGGGGCGGGTCGTACCCCGGGTGTGAAGGACCGACCAACCTTTAGCTCCAGCACGAATGGCCCCCCATGAAGCCTAGCACCTGCACCTACCGCGCGACCCGGACAAATCGGCACGGGTAGACCGTCTTCCCCGGCTGCTGTGCCTGCGCCCTCGACAACCTCCGCCGCAAGCGGGGTTCTATGGCCAGATTCTAGGCGTATTACGGCACCCGGTTGCGCCGAGGCAACACCGCTTATCCTCTCCTCGTAGCGCTGGAAAGCAGCCCTCCGCGCACGCACCTCTGTGAGCAGGCGCAACGCTCCCGCAGCGGTAAGCGCGAGGCCTAGCGGGCTGCTTGAGAGGGTTAGGGCGAGAAGCTCGGTACCGGTGAACAAGATGTCGGTGGTGTACCGGCCGAGGAAGGTTCGCAGCCCGTTGCGGGTTGCAGGCATGCCCTCTAGGATATTGATCACACCAACGGCTTCGGCGGCCCCGCCCAGGGTGGGGGTCTGAACCCGGGCTAGACGCTGCGCAGCGACTAGTCCGAGCCCGAGGCTTGCCCCGACCAGACGGAGAGCGCTATCGATCAGCGGCTTGGGATCCAGCGGATGGGCAGGCCGGTCCTCGCCTAAGAGCGGTGGTAGCTCCATGCCACCCACCTCGGAGATCAGCTCTTCTAGGTCGATTCGGTGCTCATCGAACTCCACCAGTACACGACCAGTCAGGGCGTTGGCACTCACCTGCTGCACCCCCGTTAGGCTTTGGAGGCGGTCTACTACTCTGGGGCCAAGCTGGGGATCGCGGTCGAGTCCCCGAACAGTAATGCGTGCGCGTCCTCTACCGCCGCGCCGTTCGCGGATCGCGGATGGTAGGGACTTCTCTTCCCTTTCTTGCGCGCTGAGGGTGTCTGTCCCGAGAGCCCGCATCGCCCTAAGTATGGTCCCGCCGTCCGTCTCTGCAGGATCGAAATGGATCAGGACGTTGCCGGTTAGCGGGTTAGGCCGCGCGCTAATTACCCCTTTCACGCAGCGTAACTGGGTTTCTATATCATGTGGCTCACGTCCTCCCCAGCCTGGCAGATGCACCCGCACCCGGCCCGGGATCGCGTGGACTATCTTTGGCTCCCTGGTAGCAGCCAAACTCATTTATTCTCTTGCGTTCCTCCTTCTGCGTTGGAGACGCCAAGGGTCTCTCAGGCAAGGTGTGGTTCGATGCCTCGACATCGTACCATCGACCCTGCCGCTTACCAGTAATATTTTTTATTCACCTAGTTACCTAGGACGTTAGTGGTCTCGAAAAACACTCCCCCTATGAAGTGCAAGCTTTTCCAACACGCGAAAGGGTTTCCCCCTATCGGGTTTTCCCTACTCTGGCTATATTACCGACTATGGACGAGCGCTCTGAACAGCAAAGCAGGCAATCCTTCCAGGGGCAAAGCGAGCAGGGATTGCTCACGTTTCTGCAAGAGCTTCGGGTCGTTTTGCCTGGCGTACAAGTATTGTTTGCTTTCCTGCTGACGGTACCTTTCAGCCAACGCTTTCATGAGTTGACCCAGCTGCAGCAGTACGTGTTTTACGGTAGTCTCCTGTGCACGACGGCAGCTACGCTGTTGCTGATTGCACCCTCGGCTCATCATCGCCTTCTCTGGTACCAGGGTGCTAGAGAACCAAACCTACGACTTGAAAACAAACTCACTATCGCGGGGCTCATCTTTTTAGGTCCGTCGATGAGTGGTGTAATCTTCTTGATAACCGACATGTTATTCAACTTGGTAGCAGCCTCTACAGTAACTGTGGTAATGATTATCTCTTTTCTATGGCTATGGTTTGCTCTGCCGGTGTTGCCTGGCTCACGCAGTGAGGAGCGACAAAATCACGATTAAGGTCCAGCGGGGGATCAGTGGCATGTTCTGCAAGCG
>JAFAPF010000283.1 GCA_019247245.1 Rubrobacter sp.
AGAGACCTAATCGAAGGAGCAGGAGAGCTAGTGTGTTGTTCTTAGAGCGCCTTACTCAGAGCGGACTTCTCACCCATCGAAGAAGCCTTCTCTCGAAGGATAAGGGCATCCTACTGCCTAGGCCGGATCGCAGCTGGCAGCTACGAAGCTCTACTGGAAGGATGGGTAGGGCACTCGATACGGTTAGCCGTCGGGATGCTTTGGGATGGTTCGAGCACTGCTGCTACGATGCGTTGCCCATCGCGTTTGTTATGGAAACCGCTCTAGCCTGTTGAAAAAGTCGTTGTCGGACCAATCTGTGCACTCGAAAGAGGTCCAAAACACCTAAAAAGCAGCCCAAAACACTACAAACCCAAGGTTTAAAGCTCCTGAACGGAGGTCAGAAAACACCACAAAGGTGTTTTTCAACAGGCTGACACGTTTTCGGTACTCTTAGGAGACGCTTAGTCCAGGTGGACGGGATGCTCAGATAGGAAGGCCCCTACCGCGGCACCTGTCCCCTTCCCCTTCTATTGCGTCGGTAGATTCCTCAATGGCAGGGTCGGGAACGTTATCTACTCTGACGTCTCGCTTGCCGTGCCAGGTTAGCGCCTTCATCTTATCTCCTCTAACGTAGTAGGGGTAACTGCATGAAGGAGCATTAGTACCCTCACCATCTATTCTCAAAGCCTCTTCTCCTACATACTTTGGGTCATTTTTATTACACACTTTGGGCTATTTTTGTCCTTCATCGGCTCGGTGGAGGAGAAAGGGAAGCGTAAAACAGGGGCCTAAGATGCTAGGTTGCAAGCAATGCGAGTGCCTCTACAACGTAGTTTATGAACACGCCATACCTGTCACTGCCACCTCAGAACCAAGAGAACGGGCTGGTAGCCCGCGTGAAAGTGAGCCGACCGCATAAAGCACAAGCTACTATTGCACAAAATACCTGGTACTAATACCTGGTACTAATTCTTGGCGAACCTGTAGCAATGATACTAGCCTTCACCTATTCGAAAGCACTCGGGTTACTATCTCAAAACCGAGGTGTGTGAGGAGCAGAAAGGAGAGCGTTCTAAAAACGACCCAGCCTGCTAAAAAGTCGTTAGTGGAACAGTCAGTGGTCCAAAAAAGACCAAAACACCTAAAAACCGGAGCCAAGATCCTCCAAAATCGGGATTTCAACCCCCTGAGCAGGATTAGAAAAGGGCATGAAGGAGTTTTTCAACAGGCTGGGTCGTTTTTGATACAAGAACAAATGTCAAAACTCAGCTTTTTACCCGCAACCTGCTCTCTATTCACCAGCTTCCTAGTAGGAGTAGAAGCGGCAGCCCCTCATAGCTACCAAAACTTTTAGCAGACACCTTAGACCTATCGGGACAGACCTATGGGTATATTCCAAGCAATTTACAACTGCTCTAGTACCTTAAACCGGTTAGCGAGTAAATTGGACACTAAACCACCCGCCTCAAAGCTCAAGAGGTTTGAAGTAGTCGCTAGCCGGCTTGCGCTCAGTCATTTGCTCATCGACCATCTCTTTGCTATCTAGCCTCTCCGAGCGCTTCTTTAACTCCATTTGTTTTCGGTTCAGTTCGGTGCGTCGTTTGCTGAGCTCTCCTGAAGTTAACTCCGGGTTACGTTCTTCTAGATAGTCCAACATCCGACGAGTCATTTCAGACCTTTGTAGGTAAAGCGCATATTGTTCTCTGTACTTGTTTCGGGCGTGTGGATCAACGCCGAAGTGCCGGTGTTGGTCCTCCATGGCAGAGGTATGAATATCCATGGATCTTAGTAACGAACCGTGACGGTCCAGCAGCTCCTCATACTCCCGGCGATCCCGTTCAGCTCCTCCAGTATTCACGCTTTTGGGTCCATCATTACTCTGTCGGTTCTTTTTGACCTGGAGATTAGGCGACTCTTTTCTCGCTGCCGGAGACGGAGTCGAAGCAGGCTGCTGTAAAGTGGCCGCGCTTTGCGTTGATCTGTCAGGAACAGGGGTAGCCTTCTTGCCCGCCTGTGAGATCCACCCCTTTATATTCCTACCGTCGAAAAGAGACACATCAACGCTTCTCACTAGGTCGTAGGCTCCCTTCGTATACCCAGCGGGAGCCACCACCCACGCTTGGTCGCAGCGATGATGCCTCATACCCGCAAATACCTCTTGCACGGGGCGGTTACCCACTGGTTTCGCGTGGTTCTTGCACTGCACCGCTATCCGTTCCTTGTTCCTCTGAAGCAAGATGTCCACTCCTTGATCGCCAGGGCCGCCCAGCATGTTTGCTTGGTAGCCCATAGCCCTAAAGAGGTTCACCATGAACGCTTCGAACTGCGGTCCACTCATCATCTGCACGCCTTCGAAGAGGCGAGCAAGCTCTGCAGCCTCTACCGTGTGGTACCGGCCTGCACGCAACCTTCTCAGCAGGATCCAAACGCTACCGGCCAGCGCAGCCAGCATAAATAGCAACATCGCCAAACGTGGTGCCGCGACCAGCAGGGCGAGAAAGGCGATCACCGCGAATGCTGTTATGCTCACCACGCTCCTGGGCCGAGAGGTGTGTCGCCTCGACCCGCTATAGCTTCTCGACAAGTCTCGATTTACTAACCGTACGAAGAGGTTGATGAACATCATAAGCAGCCACAGGATGATCCTCATCGTTATCATGATGAGCGACACGAACAGTGATATTAGGGCTACCATGCACTTCTCCCCCCGAATTTGACCAAAAGCATTATACGGTGGTCACGCTTACTATGCTCTATTCGACCGTTATTCACCTTATTTTCTACAGATTATGATGTAATTTTCTACATACAACGATGTAAACTACCGGTTATGGAGGTTAACGTGCAGCGGCTACGGGAGTTGAGGCAAGAGCGAGCTTTAGCCTTGCGGGAGCTCGGGGAGTTGTCCAGCGTTTCTCTGAACACAATCTGGCGGATCGAAGCAGGCCGCCAGGACGCGCATCCCAAGACAATCCGCAAGTTGGCGGCGACGCTAGGGGTGGACCCAGCGGAATTGGTGAAGGGGAGCAGCGATGCTTAGCTCCGATGGCCGTGGCCCTAAGCGCGCGGTCCTCTATACCCGTGTGTCCACCGCAGAACAGGCTCGCAGCGGCTACTCCCTGACCCAGCAATTGGAAGCCCTGCACGAGTGTGCAAACCAGTAAGGGTATGAGGTTCTGGAAGAGGTAACGGATCGTGGCCAGAGCGGCGCCAGCCTAGAGAGGCCGGGGATAGACCGGGTTAGGGAGCCGGTCACTGCTGGCGGCGTGTCGGTGGTATTGGCGCAGGACCGTGATCGCTTCGCCCGTGAGCCTGCCTATCATTAACCTACTTCGCAAGGAGTTCGAGTAGTACGGGACCAAGATGAGGGCCTTGAACGATAGGGGTGACGATAGCCCGGAGGGGCAGTTGACAGACGGCATTCTCGGCCAGCTCGCCAAGTTCGAGTGGGAAGATCGCCGAAAGGAGCCGCCGGGGGAAGTCCAGGAAGGCTTGTGAGGGGAAGATCATCGCCACGGAAGATCAACTACGGGTTCCACTATACCGAGGACCGAGGGGGCTACGAGGTGCACGAGGCTCATATGGCGGTGGAGCGGCGCATTTTCTGCATGATCGGTGCGGAGGGTGTGCTCATACACGGGGCTAAGAAGACCCTCAAAAGGGAAGGTGTGCCGATACCGAGCGGTGGTCGGTACTGGAGCACCAAATGGTATACGCGAGATTGTCCTGAACGATGTCTATAAGCCGCACACCTTCGAGGAGATAGGCGAGCTAGTATCGCCTGAGGTGGCTGAGCGGTTGGGCCCGCAGAAGCGTTATGACGTCTGGTGGTTTAATAGTGGACGAAGAACACGAACGCAGGTTGCCGAGCGTGGACCCGACGGAGGCTCCTACCGGCAGCGGCAGAAGGTTAGGTTAAAGCCTCATGACGAGTGGATAGCCGTTCCCGTACCAGACGCCAGCGTACCGCGCGAGCTGGTAGAAGCAGCTAGGGAGGCTATCAAAGACGACCACCGATAGTCAGCTGCTGCCGGTCGTTTCTGGGGACTTTCGGGCGGTGTGCTGATATGTGGCGGCTGCGGATGGGGGATGGTAGCTGCCAGACAGCGCAAGGATTCTGGCTCGGCCTTCTACCACTACTATAGGTGTTCGACACGGCGTATCCATGGCAGAGATGCTTGTTCGATGCTCCGTGGCCTGCGAGCGGAGCAGACTGAAGCCATCGCTTGGTCGTTGTCTCACGCCGCCTAAAGGACCCTGAGCGACTGCGGTCCGGCCTGCGTCGCATGATAGAGGAAGCATCATGGAGGCGAGCGGCGTTTTCTCTAGCACCTCCTCGGTTGTGTACGATCAGGGGACCACGCTGCCATCCTCGATGGTCTGGCAGGCTTTCCAGGCGTATTCACCAGTGTCCTTTGGGGTTTTAGCCTGTAAAGTGAACTCCTGGAACTCTTCTGGGGCGGTCTTTCCACCAGACCAGGTGATAGCTTTTATGACGCCCTGATTCTTCTCGAACTCGTGTTGCCACCTTGGCATCGGCTGTACACAGGTAACAGCAAACCCTTCAGGGACTTCCACACTAATCTTGGTTGTCGGAATGTCTTTCTTCGTAGGTACAGAGACAGCGAACTTCTGGTATTGGTTAGCGGGGGCGGCCTCCTTCGGGGAGACTACGACGTGAGCCCAGGCTACGCTGGCGGTGGTGAGCATGATGGCCGCAGCCAATAGAGCGACCATAGCCAACTAACTCGCATCCGAACTACCTTTTCCTTAGTAATGCTTCCAACGGCTGCTCAACGTAGTCTCGAAGATACTGAGAGGAGGTCCTATAGCCTTTAAGGCTATTCTTAAGGTTCGCTAAATACCTCTCCGTTCCAACTTTCACCCGCGACATCTAGGATGTTATTGGGCGATTCGCTTGACATGCTGCACCAGCTCTACATGGTCTCTCGCGTGCAGTTTCTAGT
>JAFAPF010000288.1 GCA_019247245.1 Rubrobacter sp.
GCTAATGAAAGCCGTAGAGAAGTTTGATCCGGAGCGAGGGTATAGGTTTTCTACTTATGCTACTTGGTGGATAAGGCAGGCTGTTCAGAGGGCGGTTGCTGACAAGGGTCGTACCATTCGTGTGCCAGTGCATATGACAGAGAAGATAAGAAAGGTCTCTCGAGCCTACAACGAGCTTTCGGCGGAGCTGGAGCGGGAGCCTACCGATGAAGAGGTTGCCGAGAGGCTGGTGTGGACGATCGAGGAAGTCAGGATCACGATGGAGGCGATGCCGGATGCTACGAGCCTCGATCAGCCTGTAGGCACCGCCGACACCTCCTCTTCTGAACTCAGTGACTTTGTCGAGGACGAGAAGGCTTCGGACACCGCAGGAGAAGTGATGCGTGAGATGGAGACCGAGCATCTCAAGAAGGCTATAGAGAGGTTACCCGACAGAGCGCGCTACGTCTTGGTACGCCGCTACGGCCTCGATGACCGCGACCCAGCTACCCTTGCCGAGCTCGGCAGCGAGCTGGAGATCTCACGCGAGCGGGTGCGCCAGCTCCAGCGTGAAGCGGAGCGTATCCTCAAAGGCGGCGAGTACGGCCGCATCCTGCGCGACGCTGTCGCCTGATCTGTGGATAAGTAGCCATTCGTCGAGCCGGACCCTCCAAGGTCCGGCTTTTTTGTATCCGCCCCCGTTGGACTCTACTAGTCTCTCCGTACGGATAATGAAGAACAAAGCAAGAACGTTGGAAGCCTAGGCGTTTAGCGCAGCCTTTGTGGCGTTCTCAGGAATGGTAGCCCTCGGCTGGCTGTACGAGACGGACTTATGGGTCTCGCAAACTGCCCAGGAGGACCATTCAGGTTTTCTGGATCTGCTGTCGGACGTTTTCTCATTGGCCGGCACAGAGGTTGCGGGAACAGCATTGATCGCGCTGCTCGCAGTGCTGTTTCTGTGGAGTCGTCGGGCGCTTGCGTGCCGTCTTCTAGCGGTTTTCGTAGGTACGCAGCTTCTAGAGCTCATGTGAAGGTCTATCTACCTCAGACCCCAATACCACAGGGCAGTGAGCGAATCGAGGACTTCGCGCCGCTGCTCACGATCGGCTTCTCCTACCCTTACCCGAGTGGGCATATGCTCCATGGCGTTATCCTTTTCGGAGCGTTGTGCTCCTGTTGGAGAGCAAATTACTGCGCGCCGGGCTTGTAGTGGTACTGTCGGGACTGGGAGCGAGCCGGATTTACCCCGGTTTTCACTGGGCACCAGACGTCGTGGGTGGGGCATTGTTGGGAGTGGCAGCCATTTTGTGGGCGTTCGAGAAGGAGGAGCGAGGTGCACATCACAGTAGTCGGTAGCGGCACGGTTGTCCCGCGCCTCTTTCGACGGCAGAGCTGCGTAGTAGTAGAGACGGGCGGAGAGATGATCGTCTTGGATCTAGGTAACGGGGCCGTACGCGGAATGCTCCACGCCGGGCTTGATCCCTTCGCTGTGGAGCGCGTCTTCTTCACTCACTTCCATCCGGATCATACGGTGGACATCGTGACGCTCCTGTTCGGCATCAAGCATGGTGCCGAGAAAGAGCGCGACAAACCACTCGCGCTTTACGGGCCCGAACCATTCGAAGGATTCTTCAGTTCGATCACCAATGTCTGGGGCGAGTGGATGCAGGGCAACTATCCGATGGAGATCTCGGAGCTGCCCCATACTTGCTCCTCCCCTCTCGACCTACCAGATCTTAGCGTGAGCTGGGCCCCTGCCGAACACCGCCCCGAGAGCATTGCCTATCGTCTGGAAGCCAAGAACGGAGCAACCATGGTCTACACCGAATACTCCGCCTCCGTCGTAGAGCTGGCACGAGGAATAGACACTCTCCTCATCGAGTGTTCCTTTCCGGATGATGACCCCGTTCCTGGACACCTGACTCCGTCCGGGGTTGCGAGGCTCGCCCGTGAAGCAGATGCAGGAAGGGTCGTGCTGACCCATATCTACCCACCAGCGGACAGGCTGAACCTCAAACAGGAAGTTGGGCGCTGGTTCGACGGCGAGGTGATCGTCGCGGAGGACGGTCTGAAGTTAAGCGTGTAGAAGGAAGGTTTTCGAAAGTCCCCTACGCACAGTTTTTGCAGCGGCCATGCAGCGTGATCTCGTGCCAGTCGGTGACGAAACCGGTCTCCCTCTCGACTTGCAACGCCAGATATTCCATAAGCTCCTCGTTGAACTCTATTACCGTCCCACACTCCCCACAACGCGCGTGGTGGTGCATCCGCTCAGTTGTAAGCTCATAACGCGAGTAGCCCTCTCCAAAGTCCTCCTTGCGCACGATACCTAACTCGTGCAACAAGTCCAGCGTTCGATACACCGTAGACAGCCCCAGCTCCGGGAAACGTCCCTTAACCCGATCGTAGATCTCCTCGGCTGAAAGATGCCGATCACCCTCCAGCTCCCGGACGATTACCCGCCGCTGGTTCGTAAGCCGGTATCCGCGGCTCCTGAGTAACTGCTCTAGCTCGCTCACATGCCCAGTTTAGCCTGACAGCACAGCAGGATCAAGAATTAATCCTATTGAGGGAAGTTGGCGAAGTGAAGGGGGTCTTCCAGGAAGACCCCCTATAGAGACAGGAACGGTAAGATGTAAACCTACAGAGGGTATCTTTGAAGCACCGCGCGCCGAGTGATCTGCTCGGGTGGCACGAACGTATATGCCGTACATATGTATGCTATAAGGGACGATGACGAAAGGAGAAAGAAGTGTCCTTAGCGCAACGTTTCGCCCAGGTATTCGGAGCGATTTATCTCCTAGTAGGAATTCTGGGTTTCATCCCACCACTCTTGGCTCCCGCCCCAGGCTGGGGACCCTTCGGAGGACTCTTGCTCGGCATATTCGCCGTCAACTGGCTACACAGCTTAGCGCACGGCCTAATTGGGCTGGCAGGGCTAGCTACCTTCCGGAACCCCGCTGCAGCGAGCACTTACGCCCTAGTGATCGGAATCGCCTACGCGCTGTTGTTTGTGTTGGGTCTCCTCCCAGGACGTGTAGGACCACTGGACGGGCTGCTTCCGCTAGACTGGCCAGATAACATTCTTCACCTCCTCACGGCAGCAATCGCTTTCGGGGCTCACTTCGCCTCGCGAGGGGAGCCGGCCACCAGCCCCCGCGTTTAGGCACGCTTTTCTTTCGACCCGGCCACCAGTTCAGACCGCTTAGGATCTATCTGGTGCTCGGGACGCCAGGGGCACAGACAATTGCCGCGTCCACCATGGCGACGAAGACGTAAGCCACTTTCGTAGTAGGACTGCTCTTTACTAAGTAGCGGGTTGCCTACTTTTCTTTAGCAGGTAGTCCAGCAAGAAAACCAAGGCAAGCGGTTTCAGTATCTCTTCGCTGGCCTGGCGGGCGCGAGCGTGCTCCGAAGCTAAACCATCCCCGTTGGACTCGACAAGCCCGGAGAGCGCCTGAAGAAGATGGGGAAACTCTCCGTTAGCGCTCTCCGCACGCCGGGCCAGGTATACCAGGGTTACCCCGGCGAGCAGCTTCCCACTGTCTCCTACCCCTTCTCCTACAGCGCGGAACACACTCTTGTGAGCGCCAGGCCACCAATTCCAGTCGCCTAAAATCCGCATGGTGGCCGGGACGAGAAGAATACGGATGATCGTTGCGTCCACCAGGACGGCAACGGCGAGCCCCAAGCCGATGGCTTTGGTGGTAATAATGCCGGTAAAGGTGAAGGCCCCAGTAACGACGACGATGATAGCGGCCGCCGAAGTGATGATCCCAGCGGTTGACACGAGCCCCTTGGCGATGCTGGCAGTATTCGACCCACCGTACTCATAAGCCTCGCGGATACGCGAGAGCAAAAAGACTTCGTAGTCCATCGACACCCCAAAGACGGTACAGAACATTAGGATCGGGAGGGTTGCGTCAACGAAGCCCAAGGGCGTGAACCCTAAAAAGCCCGAAAGGTTGCCATCCTGGAACACGAAGACCATCGCCCCGAAGCTTGCAGTGAGGCTCAAGATGTTGACGATTACGGCCTTTAAGGGGATGAAGAAGGAACGGAAGGTCAGAAAGAGCACAACATAGGTCACGCCGAGCACAAAGGTTACCGCGTAGGGCGCTGTTTCGTACAGGTTAGAGATGAAGTCCTTCTGCCCGGCCGAGAGCCCGCCTACGAGGATACCTGTTCCTGCGAGCGGCTCGACAGCACGTACCCTCTCCACCGTATCCCGCGCCTCCTCCGTGTACGGGCTGCTTTCTGTAGTTGTCCACAGAAGCGCCTTGTCACCAGCGGTATAGACGCTTATAGCATTCTTTATCTCCCCGGATTCACGGGCCTCAGGAAGCGCCAGGAAGTTTGCAACGCCCTCCGGTGTAACCTCGCCGTCGGGGCTTATGCCTTCCGGTAGCGCGGGAAGAGCAGGTGTATATAGGGCTCCGAGGTTCTGGCGAGCTTCCGCGAGGCGTTCGGCGTACTCGCGAGCTCCCTTGGCGCCGACAGTGTAGATGCTCTCGACGTGCCCGACGCCCTCCGTCCTCTCAACACGCTCGTCAAGCTCCCGGATCTCCGAGAGACCTTCTGTACTCAAGGGGTCGACAGGTAGGGTGGCTACGACCTGCATTGGGGTCAAGTCAGCATAGTCGAAGTCCTTCCTCATGATATCGTCGCCGAGGCGCGACTCGTACTTCTTCGGCAGTACGGTGGCTTCGGGGACGCCAACTTTCATATGCATCGCCGGATACAGTAACGTAAAGAGCGCCGCACCGACGATTAAGAGTACGAGAACGGGTTGGCGCATCACAAGCTCTGCGCTACGCCCCCAGAAGCCACTTCTGTCGACTCCACCCCTGCGACGCCGGACAGAGAGCGCGTTGATCCTGTGCCCGAGGATGCCAAGCACCGCCGGCAAAAGGGTTAGAGCTGCGATCACGGAAGTGAAAACCACGAAGACACCGGCAACCCCCATTGAGCGCATGAACATATACGGAAAGAACATTAGGCCTGCAAGGCCTATGAGTACCGCAGTACCGCTGAAGAAGGTGCTCCTCCCGGCCGTATTAACCGTGCGGGGTACGGCCTCCGAAACCGGATGATCCTTCAGCTCCTCGCGGAAGCGGCTTACGGCGAACAGGGCGTAATCTATGCCGAGACCCAGACCGAGCATAGTGGCGATGGTAAGGACAAAGACGGACATATCGTAGACGCCTGCGAGGAAGTACATAGCGGCCAGAGAGACGACAACGCTCGCGCCTCCGATCAAAACCGGAACGCCCGCAGCCACGAGGCTACCGAAGGCGATGATCAGAATCGCTAGCGCAAGAGGAAACGCATACTCTTCAGCTTTCCGGACGTCCTCGTTGCTCGCCTCGGTAATATCGAGGTATACAGCCGGGGCACCGGTGACGTAGGTTTTGAGCCTCCCGCTGCGAACCTTCTCCCGCACCTCGTCCACGAGACCTTGTGTCTGCTCCGGAGGGACATCGGAGTTGACGAGCGCATAGCTCCTCTCGCCGCTATGAGAGATAAACCGGAGGTCTTTCGTCTCGGAGTAGCCGATTACGTTGCGCACAGCATCAAGCTTGCGAACTTCGTCGAGGGCAGCGTTCTGGGCCTCCTGAAACTCTGCGCTGTGGGCAGAAAGGCCGTTGTCCTCGAAGACTACAGTGAGGGCCGTGGAAGAGACGCCGAACTGCTCAAGCATGATGTCTTGGACCCTCTCAGCCTCAGAGTTTGCACCGTAGTAACCCCCTCCCTTCAGACGGTCAGAGAGGTTCGGGGCGAAAAAAGCGCCCGTGACGAGGAGTGCTCCCCAGATGAGCACGACGAGCCAGCGATGACGGTAGATCAGACGACCCAGAGCATAAAAGACCCTCAATGGTTGTTGCGAACCTTGCTTAACAGCTGGACCTCACACCGTTTATGGTAGACAAAACGAAGATTAGCGCGAGTTGCTTTTACCACAGAATACGTATGATTCAGCCGCCGGAATACGAACCGGTGCCGCGAGGCAGACCAAGGGCAAGAGCGAGGCCGATGAGAGGCGAAGCAGAGAGCACAAGCATCATCGTTGATAGGCTGTAACTATCGGCGAGAACGCCCAAGATGGGGGCAGCTACGCCACCGAGACCTATAGAAAGGCCCATTGTAAAGCCGGCTGCTACCCCTATCCTCCCCGGCAAGTACTCTTGTCCCATCACTACCGTAACCCCAACGGTGCCTATGGTGTCCGCCCCAACGAGAGCTAGGAAGAGCATCCCTAACAAGGGGCCTGAAAGAACGAAAGCGTAGATCAGGGGACACAGCAAGAGCATCGAACCTGCAAGAACGGTGCGGCGGCCGACCCGATCGGCCAAAGGACCCATAACAAGGGTCCCCACTCCCCCGGCGAAGAGCATCACCGAGAGAGCAGAGTTCGCGAGGAGCAGCGAAGAACCGAGCACCCTGATGTAGTATTCGGCTACGAACGTAACGAGGCCGAAGTATACAAACGAGCGTACGACTACGACCCCGATCATACGCGCGAATGGTCCCCACCGATCTGGCTTCCCAGCGCTCTTATTGCCTAGCCTCTCTCCTACCTTGGGTCGGAACGTCAAGAGCCGCGGCAGTTCACTGAGGAGCGCGAGGCCCATGAGGAAGGCGGGAATCATGAGAAACAAGGTGCCTAGCAGGCCGAACAAGAGGATGAGCGGAGTCGTTATTAAAGGGCCCAGGGCGAAACCGGCATTACCCCCAACGGAGAAGAAGCTCATGCCCCGGGCTCGGCGAGAGCCAGAGACGTAGTTGGCAAAGCGGGCGCTCTCGGGGTGGAAAGCAGCGACGCCAAGGCCTGAGAGCACAACGCAGGCGAAGATCAATGGGTAGTCAGGGGCAACGCCAAGGAGCGCTATACCAAGCCCACCGAGCATGAGCCCAAGCGGCATGAGCGTGGGTAGAGGTCTACGATCCGAGAAGTGGCCGAAGAGTGGCTGTACGATCGAAGAGCTTAAGGTCGCCGCCATTACAAGCGAGCCTGCCGCCGCAAGCGAGAGCCCCCGCTCGGCGATAAGGAACGGCACCAAGGCGGCTACGGCACCTTGGTTGACATCTGTGAAGAGGTGTCCCGCGGAGAGGACAGCCATCGCTCGTTTGTCTACGCCTTTTCTCATG
>JAFAPF010000302.1 GCA_019247245.1 Rubrobacter sp.
GTGGTCGTTGCCCTCGAGTTAGACGAAGCGACCGCGCGTCATCCAGCCGTACACGAAAATGTGGCGCGCTTGCGCGAGGTAGGATACCGGGTGCTGGAAGGCTCCGGTGGAGGCATGGCCTCATCACAGGCGATCGTAGGTGAAACCTTGCACAGCGTAGGTGGCCCGCTCTCGGGGATGCGCATAACCGTAACGGCTGGTGGGACTAGAGAGCCTGTAGACAAAGTGCGTGTAATCAGCAATCGATCGTCGGGGAAGATGGGACGCGCCATCGCCCGCCAGGCGTTCTGGCGTGGGGCGGAGGTCGCGGTGGTCGCTGCGAACATGGAAGAAAAGGAGCCTGGCGTCCGATGGGTAGACGTTGAGACCTATGCGGAGATGGAGGAAGCTACCACCAACCTGGTCAAAGAGGCGGACGCCTTGATTATGGCGGCTGCCGTGTCAGATTTTAGACCTGCTACTTCCGAGGAGGGCAAGATTCGACGGGACGACGCAAAGGAGTTGAGCCTTAAGCTCGTGCCGACGGGAGACATCTTGAAGTCCGTCAGGGAGGCAAATCCGGAGCTCTTTATGGTAGGATTCGCTGCAACGTATGGGGACCCTACGTCCGACGCCCGCGAGAAGCTTGAGACCAAGAGCATAAACCTCATGGTCGGCAACGACATTTCGCTTGAGGGAGTGGGTTTCGGCTCTGAGGAGAACGAGATAGTCATAGTGAGCCAGGCGGGGGAGCGGTTCGTGCCCCGTGCGCGCAAAGAAGAAGTAGCCGGCGTTATACTAGATATTTTGGCCGAGGAGATTGGTCAGAAGAACAAGCAAAAAGTAGCGGAGGAGGCGTAAAGAGAATGGCAGCAGAGAGCACGGTAACGAGGTCAGCTATGGGCGAGGGGATAGGGGCAGGTGCCAAGACCTCGCACCTCTTTACCTCTGAGTCGGTTACCGAAGGGCATCCGGACAAGATAGCCGACCAGATCTCTGACTCTATCTTAGATGCGGCCATAGAGAGCGACTCCAGAAGCCGGGTAGCTTGTGAGACCCTCGTAACCACGGGGCTTGTAGTGGTGGCGGGTGAGATCACCACGAGCACCTACGTGGATATCCCGACGCTAGTCCGCCACAAAGTCTCCGAGATCGGCTATACGCGCGCCAAGTTTGGTTTTGATGCTGAAACCTGCGGTGTCATAGTCTCCATAGATCCGCAGTCTGGGGACATAGCCCAGGGGGTCGATAGGGCTGCGGATGCTGCGAGCGGGGAGAGCCCGGAGATTACCGACTCAGAGGTTGAGGAGATAGGTGCGGGGGACCAGGGGATGATGTTTGGCTATGCTTCCCGGGAGACCGACGAGCTTATGCCGCTCCCTATAACGCTGGCACACGCCTTAACTCGAAAACTCACAGAGGTTCGTAAGAATGGGGACCTCTCCTACCTCAGGCCCGATGGCAAGAGTCAGGTGACCGTACGCTACGAGGGCATACGTCCCGTGGGGATCGATAAGGTTCTCATCTCGGCCCAGCACCAGGACGGAATGGAGAGCCAGATAAAGGGCGATCTTCTGGAGGCTGTAATAGAGCCGGTGATGCCTGAGGAGCTCTTCGACAAGAGGAACACCGATATTTTAGTGAACCCCACGGGCCGATTCGTTACCGGAGGTCCCCAGGGGGACTGTGGCCTCACCGGGCGCAAGATCATCGTTGACACCTATGGCGGGGCCATCCCGCACGGTGGAGGCGCCTTCTCGGGGAAGGATCCGACCAAGGTAGACCGCTCGGGCGCCTACGCTGCAAGGTGGGTCGCAAAGAACGTCGTGGATGCAGGCCTCGCGGATCGCTGTATGGTACAGATTGCCTATGCCATAGGGGTTGCTCATCCGGTAAGCGTTATGGTCGAGGCCTTCGGAACTGAGACAGTCGACGTGGCTACGCTGCACTCTTTGGTTGAAGAGCACTTTGACTTGAGGCCTGGGGCGATCATTCGCGACCTTGAGCTCAGACGCCCGATCTACGCAGCTACGGCCGCCTATGGGCACTTCGGGCGTCGGGAGCTCGGCTTTAATTGGGAGCGAACTGACCGAGCCGACGCTCTACGCCGCGCCGCGGGCTTGTAGTTGGTCGATCACACCGCGCCCGCTTTTCAGGGCTCATTGCACCAGGGTAGTCCTCCGGCTGTACGGGTGAGCCTTCTCATTCCCTCGCACACTCTGCGGCCTTTTAGCTACCTGGTACCGGAACGCTTCATGGAGCAGGTACGGATCGGGACGGCGGTAGTGGCTCCCCTCTCCGGTTATCCTCAGCTCGGCATCGTCGTCGGTTTCGAGGAGGTTTGCGGTCGCTCGCTTAAAGAGATACGGGCTGTAGCGGTGGGAATTTCTCTCCCTGAAAGTTTGGTGAAGCTCTGCAGCTGGGCTGCTAAGGCTGCGGCACTTCCGCTGCCCGCTGTGCTCCGGATGGCGCTCCCGCCGGGGCTACGGCTCTCTACCTACGAGGTGCTCCGTCCCGATCTAAACTGGCCTTGGAAAACAGGCAGCCTCGTGAGCCGGACAAAGCTGTACCGATTCTTGGGAGGCGAAGGTTTGAAGGCTGCCGAAAAAGCTGGAAGGGTAACATTCGCGCCGACTTTACCTGCACGCCGCAC
>JAFAPF010000148.1 GCA_019247245.1 Rubrobacter sp.
ATATTGTCGTTAATATCTTATACACTCTTCTATATAGTATTCTATGTAGTACGTACAACTTCTTCCTACTCAATATGGAAGGAAGGAACTGGACAGGGGGCGAGCGAAAGAGTGTGGAGAAAGCGCCAACACTACGTGTTTCGCAAGCGAAGCATGAGCAGACGCGTCTTATGGCCGGGTATTGGTATCTTGGTGGCATCTGGGCTGATTTGGCTTATACCATGGCCGACGCTATCCTCGGTGGATGTAGAAGATGCAGCAAGGGTAGAGGCCTCAAAGGACCAGCTTGACCAGGCAGCTAGCGAAGACCAGCCTGAGCAGGAGACCAAAAGAGACCAGCCAAAAGACGAACAAGCTCTGGAGGGTAATCCTCCTCCCCCTAAGGAGATAGAGATATCGAGTAACTCACTGCCTCCTTCTGCGTCTACCCAGCTCTCACCTCCTGTTGCTCAGACTCCTTCTGTGCCTTCTCCACCGCCTCCTTCTCCTTCAAGGGTGGAACAGGTTCCCAAGAACTTTCTAGCTCCAAGTGACTACTCGTACTATGATCCTAACTACTACCAAGGTTCCCGGTACTATGAGCCTGTCTACTGAGATTACCAACCTGACTACCCTGGCTACTAGCCATCTCTACAGCACCTTGCTATCTGCCATGCTGGACTCGCCAGAAGTGGGGTTAGTTAGGCAGTAATAACGAAGAGCTAACCAGCGGACTCTCCAAGTGCTGATACCTGCAAGTTACCAGTGAGCTGTTCGACAGCCGAAGGAATGTCCTGTGCCTTCTCGCTTTACGCTCTAGCCAATTCTACTTGCCGCGTGCCGTTTCCCGTCAATAGCACCCGAAACTCAATACCAAACTCTTTTGTAATTTGAGTAGTGCACCCTAAATGACAGGTCTTGTGAGCAGGTTCTTGTAGATCAGCCAAGTATGCCAATGTCAGTGCAACACGCTAGAGGACTAAAAAGGGCCGAATCCCCTTTACTCTCTAGAACTTCTCAACCTTATCTCACGTGACACGCATCTCCGAGGATTACCACATCCGCCGCTCAGGTCGCTCCTCGCCTGGTGCTGGGTCCTCCCGGGTCGTCGTCCCGATCTCTGTTTCTCTCCTCTTCTCAGGCCTCTCCTCGCCCGGCGGCGGATCTTCTCGTCGGCTGGTGAACGTAGCAGCGGCGCTTCCGATCCTGCCTTCAAAGTACCTCAGGAGCCTTCTGCGTTTCTTGTGGGCCTTCTCGTAGCGATATAGCGTCTCGACCTGCTCAGGACTAAGCTTCGGTAAGTTACGCACGATCTCGTTGGCGCTTACGGAGTCGTAGTACTCCAACGGCAACTCGTCTTCGGTCTGGCTCTTAAGGGTGCTCGCTGACTGGTGTTTGTTCATTATAATCTTCCCTTCACGTTACCCAGCAACAACGTACCCCCTGCTCCCTGTCCACCAAACTCTGTCTCACCCTAAAAAAGGCCCGCAGCCCCTGTCCTATCTACCCTCCAAAGCCTCCTTGTACTCTTGGCTGCTCGCATCTTGCTCATCTCCGGCTCTCTCGGTGAAGCAGAGGCCCTCGTAAGCTCCTCCCTACCTAACACGGGCGAAATCACCGATGAAGGGTAGGGATCGGTATGATCAGTAATTTTGAGGAGAGGGAGAAAAAATCTCAACAAAAAGCACAACAGCCCCTAGCGAGCAGGAGTGGCAATCCGCTGTCAAATTTGCGCACAACCGCTTTCAGGTCCGACGAGCCACAATGAGGCGTAGCTACCGGGGTCCGGTGAGCGCTAACACCTCGTCTGATGCCGCACTTATCACGGTGATCTCCTTGATCCTCTTTACCCATATGGTGCACTACTCCTTGTCGCTTGGAGCTTCGCCTGCACTCTGTTTCTTCAGCCGGTTACCTATCCATAACCTAACATCTTCGACGCAGGCAGGAGCTTCAACTCACCTGCCGAACCACCTCCGAAATAACCTCTCGCCATGCTCGCCTGCTCGGGCTCTCACGAGCGATCGCACCACGAGCAGAGCGACGACCGCTACCGTCTGCCCGCCGAGAATGGCACGGTTGAGGTTGAAAGCGGGCTTCCACTTGACTTTGCCTTCTTTGATCACGTAAGCACCTACCGGGGTAGCATCGATCCTGTATCCAACCCCCGAGCCCCGCTTATTGTCCTTACCGCCACCAGCGTCCGCACCGCCCCTCACCTTGGCAGCCGGGATGATCGTTACACCTTCTTTCTCGTAGGGGTCGCCGTATACGCGCCGCACCGTCATGGCCTCGCGTGCCTGAGACACCATCTCAAATACGTCCATACTCTCCCTTTTCATTGATCGACAAGGCTACTACGACCCAACCTATCACCGGGCTACCAACACCTCGCCGAGGAGCTCGGCGTAGAACCAACTCGAGAGGCGATCGCGGCGGTCCCCGTCGATCGGCTGCTCGTGGCGCGGGCGGAGTTGACGGCCTACCTCGCCGCGAATCCCGACCCCGAGCGCTGGGGCCGTGAGGTGGCGGTAAACATGATGCTGTGGCAGTCAGTGATTGAGGGGGACGTCATTCGTCGTGCAGCCACGCTCCTCCGGTTCAGGCCCTCCTGAGAATACTAAAAGGTCGGGGCTCCTAAACCCTAGCCTACTTGTGTCTACTGTACCTACCGGCCTCTCTTTGTCTATCTGACTCCTCATGACCCGTCAGTGCCTCCTTGACTTTATCTACCAGGTCCTTATGTTCC
>JAFAPF010000346.1 GCA_019247245.1 Rubrobacter sp.
CCTCTGTGGGACTCGATCTTCGTCCACAAGGGTTCTTCCACCTTCGGGGCGCGCTCTTCAGGGTAAGCTCCAAAGAGTAGATGTTTCCTTTCGTGGCCTCTCACCTGCGCCATGGCAGCGTTTTGCAAGCCTAAGTGCCAGAGGGGCACGCTGCCCCGATAAATCTCTAGTATCGCCTGGGACAGATCTTCGGGAGCGTCGAAAGCAGCGCTAAAGGGCATATGCCTCTTCAACCGAGTGGTCCACAGGGTTGCTTTGACGATGAGGCTCTCTGTATATCCTGGTTTTAAGACGAGGGGTAACTCATCGCCCGGGACGGTGCGTAACCCGCCCCCTCGAGGCACGATGTCAACCAAAGCGACGTTCTCCCACAGCCACCCGTACTCGAAGGAACCCACCCCCAAACCATTCAGCGCAAGCCAGCCCCCAACCGTGGCTTTGGGGGCGCTTGTCGGATAGACCGGAAGGCCTCTTTGGTAGTTGCGCAGGTGATCCTCCAACTGTAGCCAAGGTATGCCCGGTTGTACCTCAACCAGGTAATCGGGCGGCTGCGGCACGGAGACTTCGCGCATGAGGTCGAAACGAACCGCGATGGCGTCCGGAGGCCTGCGGAGCTTGGGTGCCGTGATTGCTCCTTCTAGAATCAGTGGCACAGAGTAATGATCGGTGAGTTCTGACAGAAACTCGACTTCCTCGACGTTGGCCGGGCTGACGACGCTCATGGGAGCGTCCGCTTCTTGTCCATGAGCCGGGTGCACCTTGTAGCGGTTACCGAAGCACTCTTCTAGTACCTCATGAAATCCTCTATGTGCCATAGCACTAACGATATCATCCTCCATTTCTAGGTGCTTCTTAAACACACTCTCAGAAGAGTCAAGCCCTTTCGGGCATAACCCCCTATCACTGTGCGAACTCATAGTCGATATCGGTGATGCGACCACGCCAGTAAGGCTTTGCACCCTCGGGTAACAGCCAGGCTACCTCGCCATCCAGCGGCACCTGCATACCGCCACGCTCGTTGTAGTTCCAAAAGCGACCTTGCCAGGGCGTCGGTACGACCTCGCTATCCACCATCCGTCCGCGTGCTTCTGTGCCCACGGTCTCGATGAGACCCTGTTCGTCGAATGTGAAAAGCATGGTTACGGAAATAGTGTCTTCGGTCAACGTGGCATAGGCGGAGCGATCATCTACGGTTTGCCACCGAACGCCCTGGCTGGGTAGCAGCGCCGTAGGATACCAGGCTGCCTCGGCGAAGAAGCGCATCAATTCGCCCTCGGCTACATCGTCCCCGCCGTGCATGTCGACCAACGAAAAGAGCCCGAGCAAGGAGGCGTGCAACATGCCTTCGCCCGCTACATAGGCGTCATGCACTCGCACAGGCACACCCGGCATCATCGCGACGCGTCCGTCCCAGTCGAAGCCTGGCCGCTGGGCAACCACCTCTTGATCCGACGTGAAGGGTTTCCAAAGGTCAGTGGTTTCGCCCATGTTGAAGGTGCCTATGTGCTGCACGCGTATCTGAGCCACCATCGGCTGCCCTTCTTTGAGCACCACGCGAAAGTAGCGTTGAACGGGGGCAGGCAAACCTTCTAGTTCACTGAAATCCACGATTCGTGGACGAACAGCCATGCGGGCTGAATCCAGCCGAGCTCGCAATTGCTGCGTGCCAGCATTCCAGCGGTAGGCTCCGTATAGCCAAGCACCTAGCAGGGCAGCGGCGAGGGCCAGTAAGACAGTAACGAGGGCCTTCAGCAGCTTGATCCGACTCCATAAAGGCTTTATGCCGCCCGATCTAGATTTACTAAACCGGAGTAGCTTGACGTACAGGCTCATCTTACATGCCAGGTTCTCAGCCTTGAGCCTAAGGTCTTCTGTGACCTTGCCTGGAGACCGGGACCGATAAGCCCGCCTCAGCTGACGAGCGATGCCTTTGGCCCACGCGTTGATCTCCGACCAGTTCCGGAAGTCGCCGTAACGACCCCCAATCCTCTGAAGATCAACCGTCCGGCAAGCGGGAGCTGGGCGCGTTCGATGACTCCGGAGAAGATATGGTAGTCGCAGGGGTGGATGGCGTTTCGGAGGGCAACGATTTCCTTTGGCACCGCGTTCTTTAGGAGCGCGCCTATCGGGTCGCGCAGGGCGTCCCTTATACCGAAGCTGAACATCCACACTGGCAATCCAGTTAGCGCATCGAGGTTGCGGCGCACGAACTCTACAGCTTCTGGTAGCCGTGTCCTGTCATAGACAGCGCTGCCTAGCACGACTGCACGGTACCCTTCGATCGCACGTACTTCCCGCACGGGCTGAACCTCTACCTCAAACCCACGTCCATATAGGGTCGCTGCGATTGCTCCGGCAGAGTGGGGGTAGGATGCGTGACTCTGTGGAGCGTTTTCTCCAGCCTGCCGCAGCCCTTGATGGCCGTCCCGGCCTTCCTTTTCGTGGCGCGTTTCGAGCCTTGTCGATTGGGCTTGGGTTGCGGGGCGAGCAGTGATCTGGATGGCTTTCTCCGAGCTCGTCCCAGACGCTTTGGAGAAGATGCGGAGCAACATCGTTGCCGTCGTGATTACGTTGGCCGTCGCGGCGATGGTGGCCTTCCAATTCCTCATTAGTTAGCACGTAGCGGTAATGGGGCCTAGACTGGCCGACTGATGGTTGGCTGCATACCGACGCTTAAAGTACTAGAACGTATTCTCATAAATACCGTCTTCTAGCAAGTAGAAGAAACCGGATACCCAGTCCGAATCAACGTCAAAAGGATAGAAAGAATCGCTACTCGTAGTGCTTGGCAAAGCCTCAAGGACTTCTTGGTCGCCGTTTTGGACCAGCTTTCGGCCTTTTACGGTTAAACGTGGTGGTTTGGTTTCCTGCACCTTTCTCGTGTGGGGCGAGTGTCAGAAGTAGCACCTCTCCTGACCGGGCAAACGTGCCCTGGATAGCGGGGTGTCCAGGACGGTCCGACGCGTCACCGAGCACCTCTGGGAGCTCCTCCACCGAGACCAACTCGCGGCTTACCTTCGGGACCGGCTGTGAAGGTGTCGCGGGGAAGAACCTCTCCTCCCACACACGGTAAGTCTCCGCGGAGGCAAGGATGCGCCCCCGACAGGGCTCAAGTGCCCTCCGGAGGCCTTCTTCAACCTCTGAAGCCCGCTCTCTCGGATAAGCCCCAAAGAGTAAGTGGTCTTCCCCGAGCTCCCTGAGGCGTGTCATCTCGGGGTTCAGGAACGCCAGGTGCCAGAACGGCACGCCTGCTTCGATCACCTCCGCTACGGATCTGACAAGTTCTCCCGCGTTACTGAAGGTGACTCCGAAGGGCACGTCCGCGTCTGCACGCCGGGTCCTAAGTCTCGTGCCCACAAAGATCCCTCCAGTGCCTCCAGATCCGACGAAAGAGTGCAAATCCTCCCCCCGCACCTGGCGACGCTCCCCTCCTGGCAGCACCACGTCCGCCGACAGGACGTTCTCGCGTAACCAGCCGTACTCGAAGGAGCCCACCCCAAGCCCATCCATCGCCAGCCAGCCGCCGATGGTGGTTCGAAGGGCGCTCGTAGGGTAGACGGCGAGACCTCTTCCTCTGGCATGCAGATAGTTGTCCAGCTCCAACCACAGCGCGCCCGGCTCCGCTTCGACCCAGGGTTCCTCGTAATCGGCAGGAAGCCACACACGACCCATCAAATCGAAGCGGATCAGGATGCTCCCCTTCTCCATGCCGATTTCGTAGTCGGGATCTGTCAGGGCGCCTAACG
>JAFAPF010000404.1 GCA_019247245.1 Rubrobacter sp.
GGTCGACCCAAGCCCCAGCCACGATTGCTGGCCTCTCGGCCCCTGCGAGCACCTCCGCGAACTTCTTCAGCCCCTCCCTGTTAGGCTCAGGCTCGTGAAAGACCTCCCGCTGGGGAAGCGGATCGGCCTCGGCATTCCAGTCGTTCATCGGGATCGAGACGAATACGGGCCCCCGGGGAGCCTGCATGGCGGTGTGATAGGCGCGCATTATCTCTCTCGGGACATCCTGCGCCTGATAGGGCTCGCTACTGCGTTTCACGTAGGGCTTTGCCAAATCCACCAAATTTCCGCTCAACATAGGATCGAGCACTATGTGACGTCGGTCCTGCTGCCCTGCCGTTACCACGAGTGCCGTCTTGTTATGCCATGCGGTAACTATCGCCCCCATCGCGTTTCCGAGGCCCGGGCTCGTGTGCAGGTTAACGAAAGCTGCTCGACCGGTTCCCTGGGCGTACCCGTCCGCCATCCCGAGAGCCGTAGCCTCCTGCAAGCCGAGTATGTACCGGAAATCGTCCGGGAAGTTTTGCAAAAACGGCAACTCCGTAGAGCCCGGGTTGCCGAAAATAGTGGTCATTCCCAAATCACGCAGGAGATCAAAAGTAGCTTCACGCACCGTTGCCATCGCGTCTCATCCCCTTTAATAAGAGCCCTACCTCGTGAGGAGCAATATTATCAGAAAACAGCCCGTGGTAGTCTCAAACGGGATTCAGGATGCAGTTCAAGCGCTACGATCTGAGGCTTGAGAACCGCCGGGAGGCGGAGAACCGGGTAGCGCTCTGAGGCTATGGTACAGCAAACCTATCTGGGTCCACCTAAAGAAGATCGGGTCGCTATTGCTTAGCGGCTTGAAACCTTGCTGAAGGGGAAAAGATCCTAAGGGCGCGTTTCAAAACCGCCTCGTTGAGAGCTAGCACCCTACCGGTGATCCGTAATCGGCCTAGGGGGACGCGAAGTTGCCAGCACGAAGTTGATTCTATCCCCCTCCTCACCTATGCTGGTCCGAAATCCTACCCCCTGGATGGTTTTTCCATTTTGGAAATTGCGCTTACACGCACTTCGACCAGAACTAAAGCATCCGGGAGCATGCCAACCCCGATATAAAGAGGTGAAGCTTTGCGGGAGATACCAGTAGATACCGTAACCCAGGCAGTAAGTGACCTGTGCATCGAGGCGAACACCTGCTTACCCGAGGATCACCTCCAAGCGCTCCAGCGGACGCTCGAAAGGGAGGAGTCACCTCTAGGCCGGGAGGTTATCGAGAAGCTTCTGGAGAATGCCGAGTTCGCCTGCGAGGAGTGTATCGCCTTCTGCCAGGACACCGGGTATGCCGTCTTCTTCGTCGAGGTGGGTACAGAGGTGCGATTCGTGGAAGGGGTGATCTCGAAGGCCATAGACGAGGGCGTTCGGCGTGGCTACAAGGAGGGTTACCTGAGGAAGAGCATCGTCAGGAGCCCCATAGATCGCACAAACACCGGCGACAACACCCCGGCGGTCGTGTACTACGACCTGGTTCCGGGGCACGGTTTAAAGCTGACGATGCTTGTCAAGGGGGCCGGGTGCGACAACATGAGCGCGCTAAGGATGCTCACCCCAGCCGAGGGCCTGCCCGAGATGAAACGGTTCGTGATAGAGACCATCGAAAAGGCCGGTCCGAACTCCAGCCCGCCCCTGACGGTGGGAGTTGGGATCGGGGGTCCCTTCGAGAAGGCTGCCCACCAGGCTAAGAAGGCCCTCACCCGCCCATCAGGAGAACCCAACCCCGACCCCGAGCTTGCGAAGCTCGAAGAGGAGCTTTTGGAGGAGATTAACGCCACCGGCATAGGTCCCGCCGGCTACGGCGGCACGGTTACAGCGCTTGCGGTGCATATAGAGAGCTTCCCCACTCACATCGCTGCCTTCCCGGTCGCCATCAACCTAGACTGCCATTCCCACCGCACTGCCTCGGTAGAGCTATGAGCACCGAGCCAGTGCATCTCGAAACGCCGCTGACGAAGGAGGATATTGAAGAGCTTAGAACGGGCGACGTCGTGCGCCTGAACGGGGTGATCTACACGGCCCGTGACGCGGCTCACGCTCGCCAGGCCCAGGCTATTGAGAAGGAGGAGCCTCTGCCGTTCGATCCAGAAGGTCAGGTAGTATACTTCACAGGCCCAGCCCCAGCGCGGCCTGGACACGTCCTGGGGCCTGCGGGACCCACTACGGCCTCCAGAATGGACCCATACTCGCCAATCCTGATCGAACGTGGTTTGAGGGGCATGATCGGCAAGGGCTCACGTTCGGAGATGGTTCGGGAAGCGATGCAGCAGCACGGATGTGTGTACTTCGGGGCTATCGAAGGCACGGCGGCGCTCCTGGCCCGGTGCGTAAAGGAGGCCGAGATCGTCGCCTACGAGGACCTTGGCGCTGAGGCGGTAAGGCGTTTGGTAGTCGAAGACTTCCCCGTGGTAGTCATCAACGACCTTTACGGCGGGGATCTGTACGAGGAGGGCCGGAAGAAGTGGCGTCGCTCTGATCCCTAACCAGAGTCCTCGCCGGATCTGATCTTGATGACGGTCTCGGAGGTGAGGGTTTGATGAACCGGACATCTTTCGGCGATCTCGAGCAGCTACGACCGTTGCTCATCATTCAATGGTCCGTCGAGTTCAACGTGTAGCTCGATCCAATCGATCTTGCCTTCCTCAGTTTCACACTCAGCGCAATCGTCGGCGTGGACGTTCGAATGTTGAAGCCGGGTGGTGACGCCCCTAAGCGGCAACCCTTCGCTCTGAGTATACATAGTAATGGTTATCGAGGTGCACGCACCCAAAGACGTAAGCAGTAGTTCATAGGGGTCTGGCCCTCGACCAGACCCTCCCGATTCTAGTAGCTCGTCAGCCGCCAGCCAGTGCGAGTCGACAAAGATTTCCTGGTGGAAACCTTCTCCCCGTCTCCGTAGATGACCACTTCCCTCTGTCCCTCACTCATCGAAACTCCTCCTCGGCACGTTGAGAATGCACTTTCCTGCCCCTTAGGAAGAGATGAGACCTTGCAGACTCGTGTCCTGCAACGCTCAAGCCCTGTTGGTGATGGCTTTGTAGGTCTGGTGGAGGTGGTCAGAAAGCGCCAGTATGGTGAAGATGCCAGCTATTAGACGCGTTACCCGCGGCGCCAGCACTAATCCATAAGTCAAAAACGCCGCCACCCATAACCCAAG
>JAFAPF010000023.1 GCA_019247245.1 Rubrobacter sp.
CGGACACTGTAGACTGATACGATAGGTCAACCAAACTCGTCGAAAAGCACAGCACAACAAGGTTCGAGCAAGTCTATTGGACCGTTGGACCTTACGATATCGTCCTTATCGCCGAAGCGCCGGATGATGAGAGTATTAGCGCCTTCATGCTCGAACTAAGCTCCGCAGGAAACCTTCGAACCACTACGCTTCAGGCATACAACCGCGAAGAGATGGGCAGCATTTTGGAAAGACTTGACTGACAATTACGTTAGCCTCTAGCCAACACTAGACGAAAAGAGGTAAGCTAAGAGGGCAGAGCCGGAAAGGGAGAACAACATGTACCAGATGTGTAATCGAGGCCCGGCCCTTCTTCTCCGCCTGAAACGATAGACATACGCAGTTAGGCAAACAAGGTCTACTTACCTTACCCTTGATCAGGTTGCATCCTAGGCATCGCTAAACGAACCCTTTGGTAGAGCGTTAGATTGTAGAGAAACCGAAATACCGGAAGTTCGGTTCCTCTGGGAATATTTGTTTTCGGCTGCTGGAGACCCCTTGGGCGTTACAAGCCAAACACAGCATCTATTGTTGCGCCAAAACGTCCCTTTGCCTATCATCCTAAGGAGAAACGGCGGCAGCTTATAGCGCAACCTGCCACCAATTTAATAAGTATAACTATGGGAAAAACCGTAAGATGGTGGCAGCGGTGACAACTTATTTAAAAACTATGGTCAAGAGAACTAAAAAATGCGTAAGAAGGTTGGCAAAATATGTATAGAGATAACAATGCCGCAAGCTGCCACCGCTGTTAACTTAGAGAGGCCCGCAATATGAGCACCTTACCCTTAGCGCCTCTTACACCGGATGACGCCGAGCAATGGAAGCGTCTCTTCAATTATCTCTTTCTTTGCGAAGAAGATGACCTATTCCAGTGGCTGCGGTATGTCCGGGCGGCAGTCGAAGGCCGCGAGAGAAAGCGATAAGGCAAGGCGGCATGAGCCATAAGGATGGTAATTGTCGCGGCGCCGCGACAATTAAGACGGGTAACACTACAGAGGAGCTGCTAGAGGACCCAGAGATACGGAAGCGGTTGTCTAATCAGATGAATGGAGGAGCTACGTAAGTGATCCAAGAAACGGTTGCTGGAGATGTGGGCATTACCATGAGATCAGCGTTCCGGCAGCGCATCCTGGCGTTGGCTGACCGGTATGGGCCCTCGGACACTCTGGAGAGGTTATACGATGATACCTGCTCCAGCGAACTCAACGCGAGGGTAGAGTACGGTGAGGCTCAGCGCATCGCAGAGGAGAGAGGCATCTCGGAGCGTGACACGATCCTGGAGATAGCTCTTGAGCTTCGCGAGCCGTACAGGAGAATCAAATATAGTCATGCTCGGCAGCAGTGGGAAGCCTACGACCGAAAGGTCGCACAGCTAGAAAGTATTAACAGTATCGCGAGTATAAGAGCCTACGCCAAAGAGCATGGGGTGAGCGTCGCTGACGCCCTTGAGACGCTTACGCCAACGCCACCACCACTGCCTAGGCCGCCGTCTAGGCCATTGGACTATCTTTCGGGATAGGCATTACTTGTCTACGTCGAAGCGGATCATACGACTAACCTTGGAGAATGGCGTCAACGGCGTCAATGGCGGACGACCCAAGAAAGTAAGGTGTTAGGCGTGGGAGCGCGGCGTGAAGCTGACCAGCGGCGGGAGATGTTGGCGCAACTGCAGGCCGAGTTGGCGAAGACCAACGCCGAGATTGTCCGCTGCAACGAAGCGATTGTGGAAGCCGAGCGGTTACGGGACGTTGCTCAGGCGCGGGCGCTCCAGTTGAACGCTCAGATCACAGGCCTGGAGCATTCGCTCAGGCGTCTATCATGGCCACAATGACAAACGAATTTCCGAGAGCTTGGAGACTCTAGAAGGGACGGAGGTAGACATAGAAAATTTAGCCATAGTCTCACCAAATTCACTGTAATCGATGGAAGAGAGGATGATTGGACGATCTAGCACACACCGAGACGGCAGCAGCTGCGTCAGAGTCGCGGTTAATCTTCAGTCGGGGAAGCCGGTAGCTTTGTGCTCCGACCCTTTATCCATCGGTTGCCGCTAGGATAAATTCATGGAAACTCAGGGGCAAAAGAGAGCCGAGCCTAACAGCCCCGATCCCTAGAGCATCTGCCTTACGGTTAACGCCAGTAGTCGATGACGTATTCAGCGAAATACTCGATGACGGGCTCCATTAATCGTTTCCCGATACCCCTATTCTACATATCCGGACGCACACTCAACGGCCCGAAGAACCCCACACTGCCCCAATTGAAGATGAAGTTGGATTCGACGAGTTCGCCATCAAGCTCCGCTGCGAAGGCAGCTGCGTGGTCTGCTAGCCAACGCGTGCGCACGTGGCCCGCATCCCCCATGAAACCCGACGGGTCGGGGAGGACCAGAAAGGTGCCGAAAGCTAGCCGCATAATGCGATCGGTCTCTAGGAGATTGGTCTCTTCCAAGGGGCGAGGGATAACGTTCTCTTTTGTTTCGGTCATCGGAATCATTCTGTGCGTAAGCGCTTGCGCCAAGGAGCGGGTTGCCTCTATTCACCAGTTGCCTGTGAGAAGGCCGAGATTCTCTGAGTAACCATACCCCGATCTACAGCGCTTAGCTGATGAGGTTGCGCGGTCGAAGACGCACTACTACTATCACTACTACTATACTCATGTGTATACACATACATGAAGAAGTTCTCCCTTGGTTCCCGACGAGATCGTTGCTGCCATCTCCCGCTTGAGTGGACCGCAGCTTGAGCGCGTACGCGAAGCCGTCGAGCACAGACGCGCGCAGCTTGTTAAGCAGAGCAGTATTGTCGAGCGTCGTAACCAAGGAAGGGGCATCCTGCAGCTTGAACACCGGGCCAACCCCAAGACCGAAACACGGCGAGGTCCTTACTGGTGACACTCACCAGGGACTTTTTCGATCTCCTCTTCCACGAAGTCCCTTAATCCCTCTGGGAGCATCAAACAGGTATCCCACTATCCCAAGTTGTGGTCCAATACCGCCAAGGGTGGTGATGAGGCTCGTACTCTTCATCTAACAACTGGATGACCAGCTCCTCCCTAACAGTAGCTGTTTTATCCTTGCCGCATTCGCAGCTGGTTACTTCCGAGCCGATAATCTCCGACCTCTTGAAGGTCACATTCTTTCCACATCTACACTTGACCACGACCTCTTCAGGAGACCAGTGGTAGACCTTACCAAACGGCATCTCCTGAACCTCGTAGTGCTCCGCGATACGCTCGATGACCTCCATATATCAGCGCTCCTCTCTCCCATCCTCCCAGAGGCTACTTACAGCTCAGCCGCACAACCTGTGGGCGACGTCACAGTCAGGAAGCATAAAGTAAGTTGGTAGCTAAGCGCATGACTCAAATTGACTATTTTCACTCCTTTGACACGGATATTGAAACACATATAACTTTCTTGTAGTAAGATATGACTGTGGGCGACGGACTTAGGTTGGTTGGGCGGTATATTCACCCCCCTCCATGAGTAACTGCTCTGTCCCTCCCGCCGCCGCGAGGGGCGGTGGATTTTTGTGCCCGTATTACCCACCGCCCTTTGGCTTCGGACTTTTGGTGCAGAACCACTTTACGCGCGAATCCACCGAACCCTTTTTAGTTCAGAACGCCCATTTCTGGTACGAAGCCTTCTGAGGGCAGCAATAGCGTGGTGCTGCTTCTGTCCCGTTTGGTGATGGTTCAGAGCCTCGCTTCGGCTACCCCTCTAAGAGGAGATGATCCTGTGGCCGTACTCGAGGGAGAACTCGTTCTAGCGAGCGTCCTTTGACACGTCTACCCCATCTCTGGGCTGGTGGAGCTCAGGCAGAGTAGGCAAGAGGTTCTAGCTCGTACTCCTGCAGGGTAAGAGCTGCCGGAGTGGCTACGAGCTGACACAGGGGAAAGAGGGCGGGGCCTTCAGTCTCCCATCCTCTCGAGTGCGCTCCAAACCGCATCGATAAAGCGATGCTCTGGGTGGCAATGCAAGCACCACATGGGCTGGTCCTTGCCCCTGGCATTCTTGCGGCCCATCAATGCCCAGCCGCCCTCGGAGGGACGACCGGCGGGCTCACCGCATCCCTCGCAGCGCTTGCGAAGCCTAAAGCCTGAGCTGTCGCAGCGGAGCAACCAGATGGTGGTGTTCCACGACGCCGTGGACCCCGGCCGCTACCCGGAAGCCTACTTCGTCGGCTCCTAGATCGAGCACCTCAGGCAACACGGGCGCGTGAGCGTGGCGGAGAAAGAACTCGTTTTTCAACACGCTGGACCGTTTTTGGCACACCTTCCCCTACATCTCAAAACAGCGGTATTAGGCGTCAAAA
>JAFAPF010000027.1 GCA_019247245.1 Rubrobacter sp.
CAGCTGCTGGCCCATCTGCCTAGTGTCCTCCGCCTGACTACGAAGGTTCTCTATGACCCTGTTGAAGAACTCCTGGGTGAGCTGGGCGTTCTGCTCCTGAGCATTTACACCACGATCCGCTGCTGCTCTAGAGGACTCTACCAAGGCGTTGGTGAATTCTTCTGCGGCTTGGTTTAACCTCTGCTGTTCTTGCTGGTCCATTAGCTTGCACGCTCCTTTCTTATACACTCCAACAACAACCTACTATACATCTCCGCTCTCCTCATGGCCTAAACCTCTATTTCCAAAGATACCAAACACCCTCGGCATAAGGAGTCTAGGATAGATATTAGAGAGATATGCCTAGAGAGCGAAAGAAGCAGGGACATCAAAGTATAAAGTAATTATCCCTTGACTGTAGAGTAGCCTTCCCGTAGAATTACGGTATGGCTCCTGTAGACCGCAAAAACCCTATTCGTGCAGCATCTTCAGAATCGCAGTATTCCCTCATGGAATTCCTGCAAGAGTTCCCTGACGGTGACGCTTGCCTTGAGTGGCTTTGGCGAGTCCGCTACTCGCTTGATGGTGAGCACGCCTATTGCCCGAAGTGTGAAGCTGAGAAGACTTTCAAGCGGTACGCAACCAAACAGCGCCGCCAGTCCTGGGCTTGCACTACTTGTGGGCATTTCCTGCACCCGACAGCTGGGACCATCTTCCACAAGTCTTCTACCTCGCTGCACCTGTGGTTCTACACCATGCACTTGATGACTAGCACTCGTTGCGAGATATCCGCCAAGCAGCTAGAGCGCGAACTAGGTGTGACGTACAAAACGGCCTGGAGGATGGCTAACCTCATCCGAAACGAGCTTACGACGCAAGATGATGAGCCACTGTCAGGTGAGGTTGAGGCCGATGAAACCTATGTCGGAGGATGTCGCCATGGCACTAAGCGCGGGCGTCCTTCAGAGGACTCTCACAAGGCACCAGTATTTGGCATGGTGGAGCGCAGCGGGCGTGTTGCCGCCGTAGCGGTTCGTAACGCCAAGACGGACACCCTCATGCCGTACGTGCGTAAGCGGGTACTGTCTAAGTCAGTTGTCTATACCGACGAACTTCGCTCCTACGATGCTCTAAAGAAGGCAGGGTATCAGCACAAGCGTATCCACCATACCGAGCAGGTCTACGTAAGCGGAGATGTTCACACGAACACCATAGAAGGTTTCTGGTCCTTAATGAAGCGTGGGATAAACGGCGTCTACCATGCCGTATCTGCGAAGCATTTACAGGGCTACTTGAACGAGTACACCTTCAGGCACAACCACCGGAGCAAAGCAGAAGTGCAGTTTAAGAAGCTACTGCTTCGGGCCGCCCTGAGTCCTTGACGGGGCAGACTTGGCGACTTTCTTGAGGTTGCGGAAGAACTGTTCTCGCGTGGGTATCGGAACCTCTAAGCCCTTAGGCGTCTTCTCGCTGGACTCGCCCTCGCGAGCAAGGGAACGTTTCCTGCGCTTGTCTGCCATAGCTCGCTCATTCTATCCTCTGGGTGCGTGAATGCCTATCGACCTTAGTAGCGGTTTGATCAAGGTCGATAGGGCGAAGGTGCGCTTGAGCACCTTGGACAAAGAGGTTCGCTCGTTCCTCGATAGTGGCGCGCACGAAATCCAGCCCAAATTCGACGGACAAACAGGTGAGGTAGTCATCTATGTTGAACCCCATGAGAAGCCACCTATCCTGGAATGGAGCGCTATCATCGGGGACATTGTTCACAATCTCCGGTCTGCCCTCGACCACTTGGTTGGGCTCTTACCCTCGATGCCGGACATAAGCCCCCCGCCGTAGTTAGGAAGACCAACTGGAGACACATTCGCTTCCCGATTTACATTGAGCCCTATACCCTGGATCATCACAGGCGACTCATTCCGTGGAGTCAATCCAAGGAACCGAATAGCCTCTGGGGAGTCGTGCCAAGTCTGCGCGCAAAGTTTCAGAGTCTGCAGCCGTTTAACCATGGGGAGAGCGCGCCCAAACAGCCGCTTGCGGTCCTGGAGGAACTCTGGAACATCGACAAGCACCGCCATTTGCCTCTGACCAACTACTTGGTCGAGCTCCACGACGTCGGCATACTCCCTGATTCTGGAGCGCCAGAAGTTGAGTTCAGAATCCTCAAGAAGCGTCCCAAGGGGCCACTCAAAGGTCGCACAGAGGTGGGGCGGGTCGAGCCCATCGGAGAGGGAAAATCCCACTTGCTAGAGATGCATGTGAATCCTAGCGCCACCTTCGATATAGCGTTCGAGAAAGGGCCGCCAGCCTATGGAGACACCGTTGTTAGTACAATTTTGCGGCTTCGCGATTGCGTTGCCAACATCCTCGTAGATTTTGATGCCGTTTGGCTCGGCTCGCATGGCTAGTTCCTCTACATTGAAGGTATAATTACCAAGAATAAAGGAGCTCGAAAGTGTTCCCAGCTTCCAACTTTCGTATCCACCGTTTAGCTAATAATAGAGGCTGGAGTTCCTACGGATAATGTCCCCAACCCTCTCTTTATGCCTCTTACTAAATGCAACGACAGCCCCTATACCGTAGGCCTATGATCTTCAGATGAGGGGCCGAAGTTCGCGTGATGCTATAGTTTACTCTTTGCGGTTTTAAACATCTCTTTGCCCTGCGTGTCTACAGCTTGCTTCAAGGTGGTGAGTCGCGCCGCCATAGCCGCTGCGCAGATAATGGCAGAGTCTCTAAGAACCATAAGCTTTTCGAGCTTCGACTCGATAGCCTCAACAGCGTGCTGGGCCTGCGGAAGCCGCTGCTCAAGCTCTTTGATGCCCATAGCATTGATCTCGTCTAGATATGCCCCCGGTTCGGCGTGCGGGCTCGGATCCTCCAAAGGGCGTTCGTCGGACGCCTCAGAGTCGTTCCCTATGCTCTCCTTGAATGACCCCTTTGCGGCTTTTGCATTGATGTAGTCGCTCATGACCGTTTGCTTCTCCTCTCTCCTCCTTACTCTCTGCGAGAGACATCATAACCTACAGGACACTGCATCCTCGATCTTCGATAGCAATACCTATGTATCGCGTTGAGCCCGCACGAAGAGAGCTTATATGTGTGATGTAGCACCCACTTTCAGGGTTGGGATAAAGCAGGCGTGGTGAAAAAGATCTAGCTATCTAGCCTCGTAACGGCTTGGCTATTGTGTGAGCACGCCATGCACCGACCAGAGCTGCGTTTACGAGAGTGCTGCACCAGAGTTGCTCAGCGCATGCTGCCTCAAGAACATAACCCCTATACTAATCTTCAGGAGGTTGCACAACGGGTCCTTAGAACGACTAAAACTCATGGAAGAGGTAGGGAGACACTCCTACAATCGTCATGTTCCCATGCGTCCTTACAGCTATTCGGTCAGGCCAGAGGGAGGCTCTTATAAGCCTCGAGCTTCTCAAATCCCCCAAGATCTCACTCATTGCATACTCTGAGACGTCTTCTCCAACATCTACAAGCTGCTTATATAGAGCACTGCTCTCCAAGGGGCTTCCCAACATATCAAAGGACTCTTCGCTTATCGTGCACCCTGCTGTTCTTTGCTTTTGCCAATAGTCTAGAATCGCTTCTATTACCAGCCTCCTTAACCTAGTATTCACAGCCGTATCCTCCACAATCTCAGCCTGCTCCTAAGTACGAGTGCGTTCGCCCTGAGAGTCCCTCAGTACCCAGGTAGATTGCGCCACTCCTGCAGAGGATTACGTGCACCCAGAGGAGAAGGGTGAGGATGCTATGGATAAGGACGCAAAAGTCCCTTCCCCTTCTTCCTAACGCTCGGAGGTACCCTCAACAAAGTGACCTTTGGCGTTTCACGAGGGCCGCAAGGTTGCGCTGTTCTGATTGGTTACGTTACTGCTCGACTACTCCAAGGATATCTTTAGCTTCGACGATTACGTGCTCCTCCCCGTTTAGCTTTACCTCCGTTCCCGCAAACTTGCGAAGGATCACCACCTGCCCAGCATCGACCTTTGTCCTATCCTCGAACTGGCCAACCGCAACAACCTCCGCCGTCTGCGGCTTGCCCTTGGCCGTGTCAGGGAGAACTACGCCTGAGGCCGTCTGCTCCTCGCGCTCGATCATCCTCACCAGCGCGCGCTCACCCAGCGGCTTGAACTTCATTTTCTTACCTCCTTCGCAGCTTGACAGACCATAAAAAGATACCCTTTGAACGCTGAACCATCAACAGCTACCGTCTTCACCATAGTAGCCTTAGGCGCCTTCTACTGGCAGAACATCGTTACCTTATGAACATTACCTCTTCGCCATCAACACGCTTCTCACCCCTTGACGTAACTAGAATCACGCCGTTGATCACTAACAGACCTGTGAGACCACTGTCAGACGGACAGATTGCTATTCTAGCTGTCAATTACTGTCGGGCTACGGTAGAGAGACCTAATACGCCTAACAAAACCTCCGACTTTGTCGCAAGGTCTGTAGATAAGAGGAGACTATTCATCATGAACGCTGGGCTAATCCTATCCACATCGTGTCCCCTCGGCGCAGTCCATTTCTGTTCGTTTTGCCCACAAGCACAACCGGCGTCCTTATCAGAGCCCCGGCCTTTTGTGCTATGGGTTTACCCGTGCGGGGCCTATTGCTTATCATGGCCTCGTCTTCTAGTGGAACCAATGTCTATCAGAATAAGGGTGCTGCCTAGTCCCAAACCTACAATCGCCATCCCAACCACCCATCCCAGGAGAAAGACAGCGATAAGGCCGAGTCCAAGCCAGAGTCCTACGCACATCGCTAGGATTTGAGCCCACCGTGGTTCATCCTTTTTCCCACCGTTACCTTCATGAGTCTCAGGTTCGCCTTCAGTAGCCACGTTGCCATTCTAGGAGTCTTTCCTTAAGAATCCCTTAAAAGTATGGGTTGGGTTCTCCTACCTTCCCCGGCCCTTCTTCCGTTGGATTAAGATTGCTGTCTCTAAGAGTTCGGTGAGAGTTTGCTTTGTACCCCTTCTTGCGTCCCCAAGTTTCTGGATATAGATATTAGGTACGAGCACAGTCACACTGGATACCTAATCAGGAAAGGGGGATGTATGAGTATGCAGCACGCTAGTACAAGCCCAACCTACCTGCTGGACGGGCTAGTAACAAAGAGCGAACTCAGGGAAATACTGGATCTACTCTATGATGAACTAGAGGCTACGCTGATCGACGTCCTGGCTTAAGAGCCTTTCTAATCCGCCACAGTCCTTCGCGTGGTGTAGAATGTTTCTCATT
Source organism: Rubrobacter sp. (assembly GCA_019247245.1). GTDB lineage: Bacteria > Actinomycetota > Rubrobacteria > Rubrobacterales > Rubrobacteraceae > Rubrobacter_F. Next base: position 5,244 of record JAFAPF010000027.1, read on the forward strand.
AGGCCTGGCTAGCATCCTTCCTCTGCCCACGGCCTGGTCGTCCAGTTCGGCTCCTCTAGTTAGGCCGAGGTCCTAAAGTAGGGCTCCGGCCTATTGCGAGGAGAGGATGGGTAGACTCAGAGAATGCCCTCAAGTAGTATCTGGTCCTACTTACATAGTAGAGAAGAGCCCTCCGAGATATACAAAGGCTAGCCCAACCCCTAGGCGCAAGATGATTCGGAAGATGAGCAATTCGGTGACGTCTTAGCTAAGGCCCGCGCCGACAGCCCCACCGAAGATGACGGC
>JAFAPF010000050.1 GCA_019247245.1 Rubrobacter sp.
GGGACACAAGCCATCTTAGGAGTTGAGGTGCGTCCCAAAGATCTCGGGCTCGTGATCGTGGACGAGGAGCAGCGCTTCGGCGTGCGCCACAAAGAGCGCCTCAAGGAGCTCGAAGCCTCTGTGGACCTTTTGACGCTCACCGCGACACCGATACCGCGTACGATGCAGATGACCCTTGCTTCTCTGAGGGATATTAGCGTAATCGAAACGCCCCCCACCGGAAGGCGGAGCATCCTGACCCACGTAGGGCCCTACGATGATGACCTCGTAGCGAGGGCTATAGAGAAAGAGGTCCACAGGGGAGGACAGGTCTTTTTCGTCCATAACCGGGTCGAGAGCATAAACGAGGTCGCAGAAAAGCTATGTGCGCTCGTGCCCGATGCACGGTTCGCGATAGCGCATGGACAGATGCCTGAGCGGGCACTAGAGGACGTGATGCGGCGGTTCCTCGACCGGGAGGCCGACGTTCTGGTCACCACGACGATCGTCGAGAGCGGCCTCGACGTGGCTACAGCGAACACCCTGATCGTAGACCGCGCCGATACGATGGGCCTCGCGCAGCTCTACCAGCTTAGGGGTAGGATCGGCCGCTCGATCGAGCAGGCCTACGCGTACCTCTTCGCTCCTCTCGGCGCAACCCTCGAATCACAGAAACGCTTAGAAGCGCTCATGGACTTCACGGAGCTCGGGAGCGGGTTCGCGATCGCGATGCGCGATCTGGAGATCCGGGGTGCTGGGAACCTGTTGGGCTCGGAGCAGTCGGGGCACATCGCAGCGGTGGGCTTCGAGATGTATTTGAGGCTTCTCGAAGAGGCGGTTGCTGCTGCTGAGGGAACCCTAGTAGAGGAGGCTGCAGCGCCGGTCATCGTGGAGCTCGCTCTCGATGCCTACCTTCCCGTCGATTACGTCCAGGACGAAGTCGAGCGGGTGGACCTCTACCGCCGGGCTTCTGCCCTCCAAACGCTTGTGGAGCTTGACGATCTGGCCGAGGAACTCGCCGAACGTTTCGGAGAGCTCCCCGAACCGGCCCTGAACCTGATTGGCCTCTCTCGCATAAAGCTTCTTGCTCGCGAGTTGGGTGTTACAGGGGTCAACTACCGTTCGGGGACCTTGAGCCTCACTGGCGTTACCGCTTCGGAGGGAGCGCCCGCCCTCATCCGCGAGGTAACCGGTGGCGTGATCGGTGGTCGAGTAGGTCGCGTCACGGTGCGCGGCTCAACGTTGGTCCCGCTGGAGCTTGCCGAGGAGTCCCTCCGGGTTTTAAAACAGTCAACATCCAGCCATCAGTTACCAGCGAGGCCACGACGATCGAGCAGCTAGATCGAAGGCCAGCTACCCTCCGTCTCGCGCCACCGGCTTCCGCCTACCGGGTCAAGGATAACGGCCGATAGCTAAATGCTATAATCACGCGCGATTATCTTGAGTAATCGTTTTTCCGCAAGGACAGTTTTCGTTTTGGGTTTCGTGGTGCTGGCCCTCTTCTTGGTGGGATGTAGCCCGGCGTCGCCCGCTTCCCAGGTAGACTCTGGAGCCCGGAAGGTCGTCGTCTTTGAGGGTGGCGACGTCACCGAGGGCGAGGTACAGGAGGGGATCGAGCGGCTGAGGGCCGCTACGAGTGCTGCTTCGGGAGCGCCAGCTCCCGAAGTCAAGCCGGGTTCACCGGAGTTCGAAGCCGCCAAAAGGCAGGTTGTACCGCAGCTTTTGACCCTGAACCTCGCTAAGGCTTACGCCCAGGAGAACGATATAAAGGTATCCGACAAAGAGGTGCAGGGGGAGGTCGACCGAACCAAGGATGAGATCGCACAGCAGGCCGAGGCGGTAGGCCGAGGAGGGGATTCTGAGACGCTTTTCCAGGAAGCTCTCAAGCAGTTCGGCTATACGGAGAACACGTTTCGGGAGGATGTCCGGAGAAGCCTTCTCGTCCAAAAGGTCCAGGATCAGGCAGTAGGAGAGCTCAAGCCGACGGAGAAAGAGGTCGAGGACTTTTACCAGGAGAACAAAGGGACCCGATTCACGACCCCCGAGCAGCGGTGTATAAGGCACATACTTTTTACCCAGGATCAGGAGGATAAGGCCCAAAGCGTCAAACGCGAGCTCGAAAACGGGGGAGACTTCAAAGAGCTGGCTATAGAGAATTCGCAGGATCCGGTGAGCAAGGAAAGCGGTGGCGACTTGGGTTGCCATGCGAAGGGCTCCTTCGTCCCCGAGTTTGACCAGGCTGCGTTCAATGCGAAAGAAGGAGAGATCGTAGGTCCCATCAAGACCGAGTTTGGGTACCATATCCTGGAGGTCACGGAGATCCAACCCGAAAAGGAGAGACCTTTAGAAGAGGTTCGCTCCGATATCGAGGAGCAGCTCTCCCGGCAACGGCAGTCTACAGAATTCGATACCTGGGTTAAGGACCAGCTCGAGAAGCGGGACGTTAAGTATCTCCCCGGCTACAACCCCACCGCGGCCCCATCCGGGATCCCTGGAGGAGCACTTCCCCAAGGGGAAGCTCCCGGAGAAGCCACCCCATAGATAGGGTAAGGCCAAGTAGTAACCCCAGTAGATAGGTAAGGGCTTGCGTAATGGCGGTGTAGTAGCACTACGAGCCATAGAGGCGTAAGGTTACAGGGTGCAAATAATGCGTGAGAGAGCGCCTATGGATCGGACGATTCGGGGAGGTTGGTGCTGGTGACGGAGATCGTTGCAGTCCACGGGCGGGAGATCCTAGACTCCCGAGGGAACCCGACGGTGGAGGTTGAGATCGCGACGGTGAGCGGTTTCGTGGGGCGGGCGTCGGTGCCTTCGGGAGCTTCGACGGGTCAGAATGAGGCGGTCGAGCTCAGGGACGGCAAGGGCCGCTACCTCGGTAAAGGGGTCCTCGGGGCGGTCGAGAACATCAACACGGAGCTCGCCGAGGTAGTATTGGGGATGGACGTCACCGAGGGGCGGACGCTGGACATGGCCATGATAGAAGCCGACGGTACCAGAACCAGGGAGCGACTTGGAGCCAACGCTATCCTCGGGGTCTCTCTGGCGGCGGCTAAAGCGGCGTCCGAATCGGCAGGGCTGCCGCTGTTTCGCTATCTGGGTGGGCCCGGGGCTTACACGCTGCCGGTTCCGTGCGCGAACATCCTCAACGGCGGTGCCCA
>JAFAPF010000298.1 GCA_019247245.1 Rubrobacter sp.
CCCACCAAGAGTACAGCCACGCCCACGTCTGGAACGGCGTGGCGAGCGGAGAGTTCCGGTAAAGGTCTTCCCACTCTTCCTTTAAAGCCGCAAAGCCTCGGGCGTCTGCGAGGACTATAACCTCAAGAGGTGGTGGTACGGAGGTGAGTTTCACTTAGTTCCTCATCCGGCTCCTCGCTCATTTGCTTCCCGGAAGCCAGCCAGAGCACACCGCCGAAGAGCGTGTCCAAGACCATCGTGCCTCCTCCCACGTCCCCGTATACTCTCGCTGTCAGGTAGCTTGCCAAAAACCCTAGGGAGAAGAGAGCAAAGATTCTTTGGATAGAATGTTCCTCGGTCTTCGAGAAGTTTTTGAAGGCTGCGATACCCAAGCTCAAGAAGAGTATGCTATAGGCGAAGATGCCTACCAGGCCCTGCTCGGACAGGATCAAGTAGTACAGGTTGTGCGGCGTAAGCAGCGCTACCCGCTGGAAGCCACCCTCGAGATCGGATATGTCGCTACTGCCTGAGAAGCTTAGTGGCGTGTAGACATCCCGGAAATGGGAGAAATTCTTCAGGCCCACACCCGTCAGAGGGTGCTCGACCCACATATCCCGGGCTGCTTGCCACATAGCATAACGGTCTCCTACCGACTGGTCAGGATCAGACGTCGCAGAGTAGATGCTGGCGAACCTCTCGGCGGCGACATCAGAGCTACCGATGATAATTCCTGATGCCATCGTTATCGCTAGCCCACCTACCAGAACAACGAGGGCAGCCTTCTTCCAGTTGTTCAGGGCCACAACTGTCAGTACTCCAACCGCTGCGCTAATCCACGCCCCTCTACTCAAGGAGAAAACCAGTGGAAAGACGAGCGCCAACATAAGCAACAGAACCCACCACCGGCGGCGATCCCGCAGGCCCGCGAAGGTGGCCGTTGCCCCAACGAGGGCATAGGTGACAATCGCAGCAAGCCCTGAGATGTCGTAGGCCCCGAAAGTCCCGATGGCCCGGATGTTTCCCTCCACCCCGAAGCCAGCGCCGGTCTCGGTGAGGAATTGATAGACTCCTATGGCTCCCTCAAGGAGGCCGATCGCTATTATTACCGCCAAGTTCAACTTCAAGTCTCTCCGGCTCTCCAGAGCCAAATAGGTAGCCAACGGGACCACGACGAAGAGTTCCGTGTAGCGAACAAGACCCGAGATACTCGTAACAGGGTCACTGGCCGTTAGGGTGGCCGCGCTCCCCGCTACTACGACTCCCGCCAGGGGGAGGAGGATCCAAGAGCGCAAGCGCCCCTGATCCCCGATCACCAGGGTCCGCACTGCTATGATTCCCACCAGGAATACAACAGCGAGATCCGACAGGGTGACGTGAACGAGTCCCTCACCTTCTTCACCGGTGTGCCACGGCACAGCCATGAGGAGCACAGCCCCAGCGAGCCCCAGAGCAGGGCGCTCCCAGACCTTGAAAGCCACCGCGGTACCCGGCAGTATCAGTAAGAGCGCTAATAAAAGGTACGGCCTCTGGTACGGGTTGAGTAGCGTGAAGCCAGCCAACAAGGCGACAACTATCCCTATAAGGGACAGCGCTCCGATTATAGGGAAAGCCGCTCTGGTGGAGGGTGTCAGAAGCTAACCTCTCTTTTGAGCTTCGTCTGACATCTTGCTAAGAGGTGACGAATTGCCAGTCTCGTAGCGACCGCCATCTCCCTGGCGCGACTTCTGCAGATCATTTGAGCGCAACTTGAGATATTGTTCGAGGGTTTTTTCGAGCTCGGCAGCTTCCCTCTCCTGCCGTTGCCTCTCCATCTCTTCGTGGCTCGCTCGCCGTTGCTTGTCTTTTTCTATTCTACGCGCCCGCCGCTGATCGGCCCAACTTTCCCTCGCCTGTCGCAAGTTATCCCAGAGCAGAGCCAATATGCCTCCCACCAGGAGGCCTGTGGCCGCTCCCACGGCGATGTTCCATCGCCAGTTCGGCAAGGAGGGGTACACCGGAGGAACAGCCTCGGCCATAAGTTGCGCCTCGTACCCAGTATCGCTAGACCTCGCTCGGGTGAAGGAACTCACCGCATTCCCTAAGGCATTGGCCAGAGTAGAGGCGCTTTGGGCGCTCGGGGAATTGGTCGTAATTTGGAGTACTGGTGCCTTGGGAGACACCTCCACACTAGTGATCCTCCGGACATCCCAGGGGTCCACTCCTACTCCGCTCTCGGTAACAGCACTTCCTGTGACCGCTGGATCGGCTACCAGCTTGCCGTAGGCCTGGGCGTAATCATTGGCTTGCTCCTGAACATTGGGGGTCGTCGAAGTGTCGACCCGGGAGGTCGGCGCCACCAACAAGTAGACGCTCGACTGATACATCGGGGTTATCTGCTGAGTTACGAGAGCTGCGAGGGCGCCGCCCAGGATCAAACCCAAGATGGGTAACCAGATCCTACGTAAAAGGACCAGTGTGATATTAGAATTCTGATCAAGACTCTGCTGCATAACTAGGTGTCTCCTTCGCCCTACTAAGGGTCGTGTATGGGGATAGCTCTACTACTAGCGCAGTTACAGCGCAGTTACGTTCAGCGCCTCTATTCCCCCTCTGCTTTTTACACCTCCCAAAGATTGTAACAGAACCATGCCAAAAAGAGTACATCATATTATCTCACGTTTACGTGGTCACCAGTTTCCACCACTGATCCTGCAGAGGGATCCGTCGTTGTGATCTTTTCTATGGTAGGCGATGTAGCCTGGGGTTTGCTGCTTTGGTCAAAGTTCCTCGCCGAAATGCCCTCAGGGTTGAGTCCCTCATCTATAAGAGCACTAGCGGCCTGTACGCTATCCAGGCCGGAAACGTCTGGGACCTCCACCTCTCTTTTTTGACCACCACTGAGGACGACGCGGATCGTCGAGCCCTGTCCGCTTCGCTCACTTGAGCCCGGCGACTGGTGCAGGATAGTACCTTGTGGCTGCTCGCTAGCCTGTACGTAGAGGAGATCGATCTTATCTGTGCCTGCTATCTGTACGGCTTCGCTAATGGTCTTGCCTCGCAAGTCCGGGACAGGGCTGGTGCTCCACAAATACAAGCTGACGCCCCCAACGAGAGGCAGCGTCCCCAAGATTATGACCACCATAATCCAGCGAAGCACTCCTCGTCGCTGCTTCTCTTCATTGGGGTGGGTTGCTGAACTATTGTGCCACTCGTGAGTCTCACGGCACTTATCCCACCAGCGCTGCACGTCATCCAGCACCCTAGGCTGCTGTTGCTGGGCTTCGAATTCTTCTTTGACGGTTGCCCCGCTATCGTGTTGTTCCTTCAGGTTTGTGCAGGAGTGATCAGCTTCAAGGTCTGTTTCATGCTTTAAGACCGAGGGCTCCACGTACGCAGCCTGCTCCCTATTCGGGCCGAGTTGGCCCGTACAATTAGACCAATCCGCTTTCGCCTTGTCCGGCTTCCCTTTCGTACTGGTTGCTTCGGCTACCTTACGATACCGGTCGAGTGGCGCCGGGTCCGGTTGTGGTGGGGGAGAGGAAGGGGCCACTAATCCTGAGTTCATAGGCCATCGGATGTTCGGGGTGTGTGTAGCGCCGACGGCCGCGACCATATCCTTTTCGTCAAACCTCGACAGATCTAACGGCAGGGTTTTGTCCGGCCTCCGGAGAACCGGCAGCACACCAGAGGAGCTACTAATAGATATCGCCGCGTCCAGCTCTTTTATACACTCTATTACGTCTTTGGTGGCCTTGCCGATATCATCCCACGTGCCCAACTGCTCGTGGATGCGTTTGGCCCGGACATTGCACTCGTGGTTATCGAGTTTCATCGCCTCGGTGAGGCGGGCGGTTCTCGCGTACACGTGTTTGGATTTGTTCTCAGCTATCTTTCGCACCTGTTCGTTCACGGCGTGCTCTAATGCCCTAAAGTACTCGTCTACCCTGCTAAAGCGGGCGGATGTCAAGTCCACATCGAAGAAGTGTCGGCGCACCTTCTGAAGAACCTCCATAAGGTGCGCACGCAATTCCTGCCGGGCAGACTTGAGTTGGCTCTCACGGACGTTCCTGATACCGCTACCTACCAGCACCAAGACTACAGGAACGGCAATCAACCCGAGCGGTGGCAGTGATACCCCGGTTGCTGCCAGGGCCGCGCTCGCTGCCCCCAATAGTATGCTCCCGCTGGCAGCGCCCCGGAGCATCATGAAATAATCGGCCTTGAACTTAATATCGAAGCTGCTGTTCAAAACCGTCAGACCGGCGATGTTCAGGTTCAGCGGTAGGTCTAACTCATCGCTGACCCCGACAAAGGGTCTTAGCAGCTCGGTACATCGGTGCTGGACCTCCTTGCAAACCCCTACCCAACTGATTATGGTTGCCGTGACCACCTCGCCGGGCATTTTCTTAGCAACCTGGTTGGCGCTGATCAGGGATCTGACCGCGTTTATCTTTGCTTTCTGGGACAATTCTATGTCGCCACCCATTTGTAGAGTGTTAGAGAAGCTCTGCTTACCCACCGCGATGGTCTGTCGCAGCTTCTCTCTCAACTCAAGGCATTTCCGACCTTGCAAACCCCACTCCGCCTCGAACCGCTGCTCGCTCTCTGCAGCGATCTTCTGCAACTCGAAGCGGTTTTGCTCGGACTCGGCGGCGAGCCTGACTAGCCAACCGGAGAGTGTTTCGCGGTTCGTAACATGGTATCGATGCGCCAACAGCATGGCCTCGGCGACCTGGCCCAGCGCTGTGACACGGGCCAGAAACGTCCGTAGGGCTGCTGCCAGCTCCCTATGGCGGCTCACCAGCGAGTCTGGCCCTTTGGTTCTCCTATCGCCGGTAGGCGCCTTGCGGAGGTTTATGCTGGAAACAGGCCAGACGCGTGTGTCGACCAGGCGACCCTTGAAATTTT
>JAFAPF010000029.1 GCA_019247245.1 Rubrobacter sp.
TGACCCGAGTTGAACATGTCGGAGTCCAGGAAGATCTGGCCGTCCGTAATCGAGATCAGGTTCGTAGGGATATACCCCGAGATGTCCCCGCCCTTGGTCTCGCCAATCGGTAGCGCCGTAAGGGATCCGCCACCTTGGTCATCGTGCATCCGGGCCGCCCGCTCCAGGAGGCGCGAGTGCAGGTAGAAGATGTCCCCCGGAAAGGCCTCGCGTCCCGGTGGACGCCTGAGAAGAAGCATCAACTGCCGGTAGGCGTTGGCGTGCTTGGAGAGGTCATCGTAGATGATCAGCGCATCCTCACCCTGTTCCATGAAATACTCACCTATGGCACACCCCGCGTAGGGTGCGATATAGTGGAACGTCGCCTCCTCGTGGGCGGGCGCGTTGATGACGACCGTGTAGTCCATCGCCCCGTGCTCCTCGAGAGTGTTCACCACCCCGGCCACCGTGGAGTCCTTCTGGGCGATAGCAACGTAGATGCACTTCACGTTCTGATCGCGCTGGTTGATGATTGTGTCCACACCGAGGACCGTCTTACCGGTCTTGCGGTCGCCCAGGATCAGCTCGCGCTGGCCACGCCCGATCGGGACCATCGAGTCTATGGCCTTAATCCCGGTCTGCAGGGGCATGTCTACATCCTGACGGCGCATGACCCCCGGCGCTAGCGCTTCGACGGGGCGGGTCTCCTCGTACTCGATCTCGCCCTTGTCGTCCATCGGCTCCCCAATCGGGTTTATGACCCGGCCCAGTACAGCGTTACCGACCGGGACGCTCATGACGCGCTCCGTGCGCCGGACGGTGCTCCCCTCTCGTATCCACCTGTCGTTACCCATGATGATCACGCCGACGTTGTCCTCTTCAAGGCTCATCGCGAGGCCCGTGATCGTCTCGCCGCGGTCGTCCTCGAACTCGACCATTTCTTGGTACATCACGTTCGCCAGGCCGTGCACGTGCGCGATCCCGTCCCCGACCTGTAAAACCTGACCGACCTCCTCGGTACGAGCCCGGTTCTCGTAGTCCGTGATGGCGCCCTTCAAAATGGAGGAGATCTCCTCCGGTCTCAACCTACCCACTACGCAGCTCCTCTCTCAAGCATCTCTTCTCGAAGGGCCTGCAACTGCCCCCTGATGCTACCGTCTACCTGCCTTTCCCCGACCCTAAAAACTGCGCCGCCCAATAGATCCGGATTAACGTTTGTCTCCAGCACCACCTCGCGTCCATCGAGCATCTCACCCAGCCGGGACTTCAACCGGTCGAGCATCTCTTCGGAGAGCTCCACCGCCGTCGTTAGCTCGACCTCCACCTTCCCCTGGTACTCCTCCACAAGGTCCTCGTAGCGTGGCACGACGTCCTCGAACATCTCCACACGCCCGTTGTCTATGAGTACCTTGAGGAAGTTCCTAGTCGAGGTACTCATGTCCTCTGTCAGGGCGTCTATAGCCCGACGCTTTTGTGGTTCGGGGATGTGGACCCCGTAAAAGAACTCTCTGAGCTCCTCGCTCTCGTGGAGAGCATCCACGAACTCTTTGAGGTTCTCTAGCGTCTCCTCGAGCTCCTCACGTTCGCGGGCCGCCTCGAATAGCGCCTGAGCGTAAGTAGATACCGCGCTCAAGCGCTACCCACCACCGCCGGAGCTTCCAGCGCTCGCCCCGGTAACCTCGGCCTCGAGCTCGTCGAGGGCCTCAGAGATCAGACGTTCATGGTCGCCGCGGTCTATAGAACGTCCTATGATCTGCTCGGAGGCTTGTACAACCATGCCGGCGACCTCCTCACGCAGCTCGCGCAGCGCCGACTCCCGCTCGCGGTTTATATCCTCGCGAGCTCTTTTTACCATCCGATCAGCCTCCTCGCGGGCCTCCTTCTTGGCCCGGTCGCGCTGGGCCTCACCCTGCTCGCGGGCCTCTTCGCGTATCTGGCGTGCCTCCTGGCGTGCCTCCTGGATCTGTTGTCGGTAATCTTCCAGAAGCTCGCGGGCCTCTTTCCTAGTCTTCTCCGCCTCGTCTATGGCCTGCTCGATGGACTGCTGGCGCTGCCGGATCTGATCCCGGATGGGCGGGTAGACGAACCAGTACAACAGGGCAAGGAGGATCAGGAAGGTTATGGTCTCCCAGAAGATCAGGCTAGTATTAGCTATGTCGACGATGCCGCTACCCATATATGCTCTCCCCTTCTCTTATATACACCTAACCTAAAGAACGAAAGCGATAAGTAGCGCGAAGACCAGAGAGTAAAGAGCGAACGCCTCAACCAGCCCGATACCGAGGAACATTAGCGTCCTTGTCTGGTCGAACTGCTCCGGCTGGCGGTGTATGCTTGCGATGGTCTGCCCGATCAGGTATCCCATGCCCGCGCCCGCACCGATGGTCCCCGCCCCGGCCGCGACACCGACCCCGACAAATTTAAGCTCCTGCTGGAGTAACGCAAATATTTGCACAAAGTCAAGTAGCACCGTCGATATTTCCACCATACCCACCATACCCTGCTCCTTTCTACTCTCTTTTTCTTTCCCTACGGCGGTTATCTTTCCCCTACAGCAGCAATCACTCCTCGCCAGCGTACATTGCTAGCTCTATGTAGACCTGCGTCAGTATAGCGAATATGTAGGCCTGAATGACGGCTACAAAGATCTCGAATGCATAGAAAAGCAGCGCCGCGGGCACGGAAACGAACGCCACGAAGGTTCCCAAGTACAGGATGAGGCCCAAGAAGACGAAGATGATCAGGTGTCCAGCCAGGATGTTGGCGTAGAGCCGCACGGCTAAGGTGAGCGGCTGAGTGATGAACTGTTGGACGGCTTCAATAAAGAACATGAACGGTACCATGATCGGCTTGGCCGGCATATTGGGGGGCACGAAGCTCCCGAAGTACGTTTTCAGGCCGTTGCTCCTGATGCCCTGGTAGAGGTAGAGGATGACGGTCAGGATCGCCAGAACCATGGTGAAGGCGATGTTGCTCGTGACCGGATAAGAGTACGGGAAAAGACCAATGAAGTTCAGCACCAGCAAGAAGACGAAGAGGGAGAGGGTGTACGGCATCCACTTCTGTGCCTCCTCGCCCATCTGCCCTCCGAGGAACTTACGGCCGAAGCCGTAGATCTCCTCCACGATCACCTGGTACGCACCGGGCCGGTTCTTGAGGAGCCTACTCCCGATGAACAACAAAATGAACGTCAGCGCCGCCCCGAGCCACAAGAACCAGATCTGCTTGTTTATCGAAAGGTCTACAGGACCTATATGTATGGGTATGACCCAGCTGTCTTTGGCCTCCGCCCACGTTTTCAGGATCTCCTTCTGAAGCTCGTCCCGGCTCAACTGTGCGAAAGCCAGCGTACTAAGCGTACCCATTTAAGCCTCTACCCTCCGTTCTACTCTCTCGCTTACCGGGCTTCCGGTATCACTTTTCACCGCCAGCACCCCTGGCAGAAGCGCCACATTCTCCGCCAGGTAAACCCCGGCGAAGCCGATCAACATAACAACCACCGGCCAGAGCTCTAAGTACGCTGGTACCCCCAATGCGACCGCCGCAAACCCATACCGAGCCCCAAAAGAAGCCGCCCCTATCAGCATCCCTATTGCTCTGGAAGAGCCGGTCAGCATCGAGACTGTGAGCGCCGTCGAGACGAAGCTGACCATACCCACGCCGACACCGTACAGGAAGGACCAGGCGTAAGCCTCACCGAAGAAAAACCAGACAACCACCCCTACCAGTACCGCACCTACAAACACCCAGGCCACGTACTGGAGGGCCAGCCGCCAGTGGGCGCTCATCTACTACCCAGTTCGTCGATCGCCCGATACAAGTAATACAGGCCTCCGGCAAACCCGGCCGCGATCCCGAGGAGAAGAAAAAGTGGCACGGTCCCGAGCAGGTTATCCACGAACAAACCCACGGCCCCAAGGATGCTCAAAATCAGCAAGAAAACTATGCCTATAACCAAAAAACGAGCGTAATCCGATCTCGTGCTACTCCTCCAGTAATTAGCATCCACCATCCATCCACCAACAATAGAAATCATACCCTACGCCTCGAATCATGTAAACGACTCCCTATAACTTCCCTACTTGAGAAACAACGTGATAACGGTGTACGGGAGAGCTGCTTCTAGGTATTGTCCGGCACCCGGTTCTTGGGTAGAGTTGCCTTCGTGCCGATAGGGGATGACACGACCGGAAGGGGTACCACCAAGGAGAGGAGACTCTCAGGCGGGGCCCTGAAGATGATGCTCTACTCAACGACCATCTTCGTTAGCGCCGCCCTACTTTTCCTCATAGAGCCGATGTTTGCTAAGTTCGTGCTGCCCTCCTTCGGCGGCACCCCCGCGGTGTGGACGGGCTCTATGATGTTCTTTCAGGTGGCGCTGTTGGCTAGCTACCTCTACGTGCACGCCACTACTAGCTGGCTGGGAGCCCGGAGGCAGGCCTGGCTGCAGGTGGCAGTGGTCTTGTTACCGCTCGCGTTGTTCACGCTCGCTGGTCCCATCGAGGTCCCAGCCGAGGAGTGGGCACCCCCCGCCGAGGAGAACCCCATCTTCTGGCTCTTGGGAGTGCTGGTAGTTTCAGTGGGGCTGCCGTTCTTTGCGGTTAGCGCTACGAACCCGTTGATCCAGCGGTGGGTTTCAGAAACCGACCACCCGTCTGCCAGCGACCCCTATTTTTTGTACCGTGCCTCGAACTTGGGCAGCATCATAGGGCTACTTGGGTACCCGTTGCTGATGGAGCCGAACCTTCGTCTGGCTAACCAGGGGGTGTTCTGGACGGTCGGCTACGGGATCTTGGTGGTGTTGGTGTTAGCATCGGCGGTGGTACTGTGGCGCTCGCCACCACCCTCGACAGCCACCCAGGAAGCGGATCTCGCGGCAAGCAACGCCGCTTTCCCTACCCCCCCCGTGGCAACCGGGGGCGGGGCGCCAGATACGGCTGCTCCTCTCTCTGACGCTCTGGCGGCCAGGCTATCCAGGAGTCCAACGCTGCTCCGACGGCTGCGATGGATAGGGCTTGCGTTCGTACCTTCAAGCCTGATGCTTGGGGTGACGACGTTCATCACCACGGATATAACGCCAGTTCCGCTTTTGTGGGTCATACCGCTTTCTCTATACCTTTTTTCGTTCATGGTGGTCTTCTCGCGTAATCAAAGCGTTGTGCCGGGCCTGCTTAACCGGATGATGGTCGTAGCTTTGCCGGTCACGCTGTCGTTGCTCGTCGTCGCCGTGGTCACCGACTTGAACGATCCCCTTTGGCTGCTTATCCCATTGCACCTTTTTGGCTTCTTTGCGGCTGCGATAGTACTGCATGGGCAGCTTGCTCGCGACCGTCCCCCCACCAGGCACTTGACGGAGTTCTACCTATACGTGGCGGTGGGAGGCGTGCTGGGGGGGGTGTTCAACGCGCTGATCGCACCTGCGGCGTTCGACACGGTGTTCGAGTACCCGTTAGCGATGGTAATGGCGTGCCTGTTCCTGCCACGCCTGAGGCGAAGCGAGCGCCGAGACGGGGAGAAGAGCAGCTCACGTACGCAGCGCCGGCTCGACCTGGTGCTGCCGTTGAGCCTCGGCGTGGTGGTGTGGGGGCTCTTGTCGGTCGCGGGGTCCCTCACTCCGGAGAGCGAGGAGATTTGGTTAAGACTAATACTCAGCTTGGCCGTCGGGCTGTGCCTGCAATTCGCGTACTCTAACAACCGTCCTGTCCGCTTCGGCTTAGGGATCGCGGCGCTCGTAGCAGCCGCTACCCTCCGGATCGGCGCGGGACAGGACGTTCTCTACGAAAACCGAAGCTTCTTCGGGGTCTACAGTGTCACGGGCGAAGAAGCGAACGTGGGGCTTCATACGCTTAGGCATGGCAGTACTACCCACGGTGCACAGGTCCTAGGGGTCATACCACCCGAGCCTCTCACCTACCATCATCGTACGGGCCCGGTAGGACAGCTCTTCGACGCCTTGCCAAGCGCGGGCATGAGGTCACACGTGGCCGTACTGGGCTTAGGCGCGGGAGCGATGGCGTGCTATGCCCAGGCTGGCCAGCAAATGACCTTCTATGAGATTGATCCTCTCGTCGAGAGGATAGCGCGCGACCCTAGTCTCTTCACCTACCTACGCGATTGCCCAGGCGAATACGACGTGGTTCTGGGCGACGCTCGTCTTTCTTTAGTAGATGCTAAAGACGCGAGCTATAACGTGATCGTGGGCGACGTCTTCAATTCGGACGCTATTCCCATTCACCTCTTGACACGAGAAGCGGTCGGCCTGTACTTTCGAAAACTCACTAGGAGCGGGGTTTTGGCCATGCACATCTCGAACCGGTACATGGACCTGGAACCTGTGCTCGGGGACCTGGCACGAGATAGAGGGCTCGAATGCTACGCCCAGTCCGATACTGAGACAGAAGGCATACCGCACAAGGAAGCGTCCCGGTGGGTAGCGATGGCCCACGAGGAGGCGGATCTGGGCAACTTACCCGGCGATGGACGGTGGCACCTTTGCGCGAGCAACCTCAATTCGAACGACGTGTGGACCGACGACTTTTCGAACCTCATCAGCACTTTCTACTGGCGCTGAACCGAGAATCATCGGGAGCCGAGAAGCGAACCCGTTAGGGCTCAACCCGCTCCACGGCCGTAAGGAAGCTGCGAAACCTTCAGTCCCCCTTCGGTGGCGAGCTCCACGGCCATGGGGTCAGGGTAGCCGCCAACGTAGCGGACCTCTTTGATGCCCGCGTTCATTGTTATCTTGACGCACAGCAGGCATGGCTGATGGGTACAGTATAGTATCGAATCACGCACCGATACGCCGTGGTAAGCCGCCTGGATTATAGCGTTCTGCTCAGCATGCAGCGTACGTTGGCAGCTTTCCCGGCCGTCCACGATCCGTATGAGGCACCCCACATCCTCGCAGTGCGGCATCCCCGAAGGGCTTCCGTTATATCCGGTGGTAAGGATCCTCTTGTCCCGCACCACAACCGCACCGACGGCCAGTCGCGGACAGGTAGAGCGAGTCGCCACCTCACGGGCTATACGGGTGAAGTACTCGTCCCATGAAGGACGAGTCTTTTTCAGCGCTGCATGCTGCGCGGAGGTATCTACTAAAGGGTCGTTAAAGCGTTCCATAAAGCCTGTCCCCCGCGTCGCCCAACCCCGGCACGATGAACGCATCCTTATCGAGCTCCAAGTCCACAGCGGCGGCGTAGAAGTTCACGTCTGGATGCGCATTAGTCACGCGCTCGACTCCAGGCGCCGCTGCCACGGCGTGGAGGCAGGAGATCCAGCAGGCCCCGTATTCCTTGAGCTTCGAGAGGGTAGCCGCCAGGCTACCGCCGGTAGCGAGCATGGGATCCAAAACAAGGACCAGGTGCTCATTCAGGTTGCGGGGCAGGTTGACGTAGTATTCAACAGGCTCGTTGGTCCCCTCGTCCCGCTGAAGGCCCATGAAACCGACAGTAGCCTCGGGCAGGAGTGCTAAAGCCGCTTCGAGCATCCCCAAGCCAGCGCGTAGCACGGGAACCAGGCACACGGGATCGGAGATCTCCTCTACCTCCGTCTTTGCGAGGGGCGT
>JAFAPF010000032.1 GCA_019247245.1 Rubrobacter sp.
CACCAATACCGCCGGCTGTTGTAACTGCGCATCCGTGAACTCGACGGCCGCTCCGCGCGAAACGTCCGCCACCTGGGCGATAGGTGCTTCTTCCAGGATCTCGGCCACCGGCGTGCCCGCCCCCCTGGGTCGTCGTGCCGCCGGCCGACTGCGCCCTTCTGGGCACCGCCGGTGAGGCCATCTTCGACGGCTTCTTTGTCGGGACCTTCGCTGCCCCCGCCACAGGCAGCGAGGACCTAAGCGCCCGCGGTACCCGCGCCCAGCGACGATCTTTAACTTTTGACGCAAAAGTCGCTTCTCTGCTGGAACACCCTTCTCGATAGTTTTTCGCAGTTGTTTTGCGATACGGTTGTATGCGAAGGACCGTCGACGCTGGTTTTGCCATCTTTTCAGCGCTGCATATGCGTAGAATAACGAGTAACAAAAAGCAGTCCTATACTTTGGCGAGGAGGCCCAGCGATGAATAGTATGGCGTGGGTGAGAATCTTGGTCGGAGCCGTTTGGCTCAACGGAGCGGTGGAGAAGCTCCTTAGCCCGGCCTTCCCCCGCCAGTTCGCTGCCACCCTCAACTCAGGAGCGTACATTTCCCAGGCTCCTCCTTGGTTCGGGAATTTTATGCGCGAGAATGTCTTGCCCAACGCCGAACTTGTGGCGCAGCTCGTTCGCTTCGGGGAGCTGGCTTTAGGCCTTGCGCTCGTTCTCGGGCTCCTGACCAACCTGGCAGCCGTGGGCAGCATTTTGTTTAGCTTGGCACTGTATATCTCGCAAGGGGGGGCACGTTTGGGAGAGGGTCTAGGACCGCCCGAGTTTCTCGACATAAACCTGCTGATGGCTTTGCTCTCTCTGGTCATCCTGCTAAGCCCGACGGCAAAGACGCTGTCTTTGGATACTACCCTCGTCCACCGTAACCCCCGTCTCGCCCCCCTGCTCACCAACCGCCGCTCGAGTCGTCGACGCTCCCGGAGCCGGGCTTAGAAGCGGTCAGCAGGCAGTTTTTGTTTTAGTTGACAGCTACAAGAACGCAGGTATTAGCTCTCTCCTGACCAGGTCAGCGTAGCCCTCGCGTTCGCGGACGACGGCCCAGCGGTGGCCGCGCACCAGGACTTCGGCAGGACGAGGCCGAGAGTTGTAGTTGGAGGACATTGAAAAGCTGTAGGCGCCCGCGCTCATGAGCGCCAGCAGATCTCCTTCAGCGGCATCAGGGAGATCCCGGTCCCGCGCGAGGTAGTCGCCGCTCTCACAGACCGGACCGACGAGGTCGGCAGAGGATGTTGTTACGCCTTCTTTTATGGGTCGGACTTCGTGGTAGGCATCGTAGAGGCTAGGGCGGAGAAGATCGTTCATGCCGGCGTCGGCGATTAGGAAGCTCTTCGCACCGCTCCGTTTGCGATAGGTCACGCGCGTGAGTAGCGCGCCGGCGTTTCCGGCTATGTAGCGACCCATCTCGCAGAGTATTTTGGCCCCTGTGGCTTCTAGGGTGGGCCGGACGGCATCCACGAGCTCTCTGGGAGTGGGGATCTCTTCATCCTTGTAGCGTATACCCAGACCTCCACCAATATTGAAGTACTTGATATCGAAGTTGCGGCGCTTGAGCTCATCTACAAGGGCGGCGCTCTTTTCGATAGATGCGGTGTAAGGGGCAAGCTTGGTGATCTGACTGCCTATGTGCTGGTGCACCCCGATGAGGTCCAAGCCCCGATACGCTCGTACCCTCTCGGCGAGCGTTAGAGCCTCGTCTGCAGGGATGCCGAACTTGCTGCTGCCCTGCCCGGTGGAGATGTGGGCGTGGGTATCTGGCTCGACATCGGGGCTGATGCGCAGAGTGACACGCGCCTTCTTGCCGTGGAGTGCAGCGAAGCGCCGGAGATGCTCGAGTTCGGAAGCCGACTCGACGTTAAAGACTAGGATTCGCTCGCCCAGGCCTGCCATGAGCTCATCTTCGGTCTTGCCTACGCCCGCGAAAACAACCTTTTTTGGGTCGAACCCGGCCTTCATTACGCGATACAGCTCGCCACCCGAGACGATGTCTGCCCCCGCTCCGAAGGAAGCCAAAGCCCTCAAGACCGCCAGGTTCCCGTTTGCCTTCACGGCATAGCAGACTAGGTGATTCAAGCCCCAAAACGCCTCGTTGACCTCCTTGTAAGCCTTCTCTAAGGCATCATGGCTGTAAACGTAGGTGGGCGTGCCTATGCTCTCAGCGATTTCGGAGAGGGCGACGTCCTCGCACCGGAGGCCGCCCTTCCCGTAGTAAAAGTCCTCCAAGTTAACCTCCTCGTGTTCAGTAGATAGACCCAACGAACCTTTGGCGTGGTATCTTCGTATCTGATAAGAAATATACTCCGTGCCGGACTCCGACGCGACGTAACAGACTATGAAGACCCCGAGCGAACAACCCACGGCGCACACTCCGCCACTTCTCCTCAACCCTGTGCTCACACAGCTTCCCGCCTATCCGCTGGTTCGCATGGATGAGCGCCGCCGGGAGCTCGAGGAGAAGGGTGCAACGCTCTTTGACTTTGGTACTGGAGACCCCCGCGAGCCGACGGACTCTAGGATACGCCAGGCGTTGATAGACGACATCCCCGAGGTTAGCCAGTACCCAAGCGCCTACGGCACAAGCGAGTTGCGCGAGGCCTTCTGCGGCTTCATGCATCGCCGCCATCGCGTCGAGCTTCACCCAGACGCTGAGGTTCTGCCCGCTGCGGGTTCCAAAGAGGCAATCTTTCACTCCCCGCTCGCCTTTTTGCACCCGTCGCACGAACGGCGTGGCGTCGCCTATGGGACCCCGGGTTACCCTGTCTACGAGCGCGGCGCCCTCTTCGCTGGCGGGGAAGCGCTACCCATAAAACTTCGCAAGGAAGAGGATTTTCTGTTGCCGGTTGGGGCCGTGGATCCCAAACAGACGCGAATACTTTGGATCAACTATCCCCATAACCCCACCGGTGCAACCGCAACTTACTCCTACCTCGAAGAGGTAGCTCTCTTCTGCCGCGAGCATGACATCCTGCTCTTCTCCGACGAATGCTACAACGAGATCTACTCCGGTGTGCCTCCGCCCTCGATCCTCGAGATCACCAGAGAACGCGCTCTGGCTTTCGTCTCTCTATCCAAGCGGAGTGGTATGACCGGCTACCGCTCTGCCATGATGGCCGGTGACACTAAGCTGATAGCCGCTATGAAGAAGCTGAGACCCTCCATCGGCGTCGCGAGCCCTGGATTCATCCAGAAGGCCGCAACCACCGCCTGGAGTAACGATACACACGTACATGAGCGAAACCGCATCTTCGCTGAGAAACGTGCCTTGTTTCTAGACTTCTTCGATCGAGCGGGCCTGTCTGCGCTACCTACAAACGCGAGCATCTACATCTGGGTCGAAGTGCCAAAAGGGTATGGGGGGGACGACGAGGCCTACGCCTTGCGGCTCCTAGAAGAAGGCATCGTCGTGGGACCCGGGTCCTCGTTCGGCATTGGGGGCAAAGGCTTCTTCCGGGTTGCCCTCGTCCCAGAGCTCGAGGTGTGCAAAAAGGCGATAGCACGCTGGGAGCGCCTGAAGCACTGAGCCGTCCTGCTAAACTGGCGCATGTATTCGTAAGGGTTCTTCCGCAGAGGGATGTTCGCAATGAGAGAACAAATAGAGGCCGCGTTCGAGGACAGGGTGTTGCTGGAGATGCAGGAGTACCGCCGGCCAGTCCACGATGCGATCGCCGCTTTGGACTCTGGAAAGCTCAGGGTCGCGGAGAAGGTGGATGGGGAGTGGCGTTCGAACGCGTGGGTGATGAAGGCGATCTCTCTGTATTTCACAATAGCCGAGATGAGGATTATCCAGACAGGACCCTTCGAGTACCATGACAAGATCCCCACCAAAAAGAACTTAGCAGCGGCCGGAGTGCGTGTAGCCCCGCCGGGCACGGTGCGATACGGCGCGTTTGTCGAGCCGGGCGTCGTGGTTATGCCAGGTTACGTAAACATAGGAGCGTGGGTGGGAAGCGGCACGATGGTTGACACCTGGGCGACGGTAGGCTCGGGTGCCCAGGTCGGACGCAACGTTCATATCGCCGGCGGTGTGGGCATCGGTGGCGTCTTGGAGCCACCGGGTGCGATGCCGGTCATCATAGAGGACGGAGCCTTTATTGGTTCGCGGGCGATCGTCGTCGAAGGGATGCGCATCGAGGAAGAAGCGGTCTTGGGGGCCAACGTAGTGCTCACGGCCTCGACGCAGATCATCGATGTCACCGGTCCCGAAGAGGTGGTCTATAGGGGCCGTGTCCCCGCCCGCTCGGTTGTGGTCGCTGGAACAAGAACCAGGGAGTTCCCCGCCGGCTCCTATCAGCTCCAGACCGCCCTCATCATCGGCCGACGCAGGACATCGACCGACCAGAAAACCTCCCTGAACGAAGCCTTGCGGCAGTTTGGGGTGAGCGTGTGAAGGAGAGGTTACGCGAAGCCCTGCTCTTCTTTCTCCAACACCCGAGCGTGACGGGCGAGGAGAAGGCACTCTGCGACCACTTGGCGGCACGCATAACAGAGCTATCTGACTGGTGCACGGAGCGTGTCTCGAATAACCTTATCGTGAGCCGGCGGGAGCCGGATGTCTCGCGTGAGTGCCTGATCTTCGCCGGCCACCTCGATACTGTGCCGGAGCCCACTGGGGGCCTGCCGGTGCGGACCGATGGGGATCTTATCTATGGCCGGGGAGCTTCGGACATGAAGGCCGGGGATGCCGTGATGCTCGCACTCCTTGAGAACTTCTGGTGGGAGGGCTCCTGGGCGGAACCAACCTTCGTGTTTTACGAGCGCGAAGAGGGCATGTACGCCGAGAATGGCCTTGAGACGGTCTTTAGAAAGTACCCATGGATCTTGAACGCCGAGCTAGCTTTCGTCTTGGAGCCGACAGAGAACGCTTTGGAGGTCGGATGCGTCGGCACGGTGCACGTCGAGGTTATCTTCAATGGCCTTCCGGCACACTCGGCTCGTCCCTGGCAGGGGAGGAACGCTCTGACCATGGCCGGGGAGTTCCTCGCGGCCTTGCACGATCGTCAACCAGAGAAAGTGATAGTGAACGGGCTACCGTTCTACGAGGTCCTCACGCCCACGATGGCTCGGGGCGGGCGGGCCAAGAACGTTGTACCCGACGAGTTCCGGATCAACATCAACCACCGCTTCGCTCCCGGAAAGGGTCTTGAGGACGTAAAGCTCCTCTTCGACGGTCTACTCAAAGACCACGCCGCTTCTTACGAGATCGTCGACTTCGCGCCGAGCGGGTCGGTCGCCCTGGATCACCCCTTGGTACAGCTCTTCGTCTCGGACGGCCTGAAGGTACGTCCGAAGCAGGCGTGGACGGACGTGGCACGTTTCGCACAGCGTGGGGTGGACGCGGTGAACTTCGGTCCGGGGCTACCGGCCCAAGCCCATCAGCGCAACGAGTATGCGAAGCTCTCTCTCCTCCTCGAAAGCTACGAGCGCCTCTGCACGTTCTTCGGGAGTGAGTTTTAGAAGAGAACGAGGCTCTCCAGAAGGGCCCCGTTCTTCAATTCCGAAGGTTCGGAGAAAGGGGATTGAGAGACGTTACTCTATGCCCGAAAGATCCCCATCGGTCCAGTCATCTCCCCAGTCCTCAGGATCTCCTATCGTAATAGGTACATTGGAGCATACAAAGGTGCCTTGATCTGTATAGGTGTAGGACTCAGAGCAATAATTTCCCCGCGGGGTGCTGCTCGAGGTGGGTGCGATAGCCGTTGCCGGTACCGAAGTGGCGAGGAGCATAGCTAGCATGGTAAGCACCACCACTAGAAGTGTCTTCCAGCTCTTCATTGGTCCCCCTAGGGTGGATTGCTTCCTATGGCGAGTCTCATGATAAAAGCGTATGGGTGAGTTTGTAAAGGTATATTAAGGAATATTTTATACCGTGGGTTGGGGTGATGACAAAAGAAATACAACGTATTGGATATAGAGCCTATCATAGGCGTACGAGCCTGTTGCCTGCTCTAACAGTTAAGAATTTTTAAGCTCGACGTTGCTTGTATAGGGAGTGGCTTTGCTCAGTGATCGCTGCCGCCCAAGGACCTTCCACTAGGATTGCCTTTGGGCCAGCCCGTTCAAGAGTTCGGCAAGCTCGTCCACCGTCGGGCGCTGCGAGGGGTCGGGGTCGAGGCAACGGTCTACCGTCGTCGCAAAGAAAGCGGGCACACGCCGGTGAGCGCGCACGGAGTCGGCGCGGCGTTCGAGCTGCTGGTACTTCCGACTAGCCTCGGGTTCGAAGAAGGGTGGTCTCCCGGTAGCAGCGTGGAAGAGAACGGCGCCGATGCCCCAAACGTCGGTTGCTTCGCTGAAGAGGTCGCCGCGAACCTGCTCAGGAGCCATGTATGCGGGGGTACCCGTGTCTCTTCTACCCCGTCCCGGTGGCCGGGCAAGGTTGAGGTCGAGCACCTTCGCCACCCCGAGGTTGGAGACGATGTTGGAGGGCTTCAAATCCAGATGCAGGAGGCCGTGGCGATGGAGGTAGTGCATCGCCGAGCACAGGTGGAGCCCGAGAAAGACGATGTTGTTTAGCGCCATACGCCGGCGTTGGTGAAGGGCGATCAAGTAGAGGAGGGTGTACCCGGGGAGCGACTCTAGGATCACGATCGGTTGTGGTTGCTCGAAGGCATCGTAGGCGCGCACGATGTGTGGGTGCGCGAGCTGTTTGAGGATCCGTCCTTCTCGGAGCAGGCTGGCTCGTGCCCTTCGATTCTCGATGCAATCCGGGCGCAGGACCTTGGCGACGCAGCTACAGGCTCGCTCCTCGCTCCAAACCTCGTATGCGTCGAGGATCCTGCTCCTGTGGAGGGGGGCCACGACCGTGTAGTCGGGTGCGAGGAGCTCGCCCTGGCCCAGCGGCGGGATCTTAGAATGACTGGTAACCTCGCTCACCTTCCACCGGCTTTCATGCCGGTCGGGTCGGCGGTCAGTGCGGGTACTTCCTCGGCGTCGGGGTAGTGCGCGTGATAGAGTCGGGAGTAGGTACCGCCGCGGGTGACTAGTTGCTGATGAGTTCCATGCTCAATGATGCATCCATCGTTCAGCACGACGATGGAGGTGGCCTCACGCACGGTCATCAGGTTATGGGAGATAACGATTGTAGTCCGCCCGCTCATCAAGCGGCGAAGCGGCTCCAGGACCCGCCACCCAGATTCGGCGTCGAGCCCCGTGGTCGGCTCATCGAGGATGAGAATCGGGGCATCGCGGACCATCGCCCGGGCGATAGCGAGGCGCTGCCGCTGCCCCCCGGATAGGCGCCGACCCTTTTGTCCTACGGAGGTCTCGTAGCCCTCGGGCAGCGAGGTGATGAACCCGTGGGCGTCGGCCGCCTTCGCCGCGCTGACGATCTCCTCAAAGGTCGCCTCCGGTCGTCCGTAAGCTATGTTCTCGCGTATCGTCCCGTCGAAGACAAGCGTCTCCTGTAACAGGAGAGCGACGTTCTCGCGCAACGAATGCAGCTGTAGATCGCGTAGATCGTGGCCGTCAACTAGGACCTGGCCTGCGGTCGGATCGTAGAAGCGCAGCAAGAGTTTCGCTATCGTCGACTTCCCCGCCCCACTCGGACCGACGAGCGCTAGTGTTTCGCCGGGCCCAACGCTGAAAGAGATCGAATCGAGCGCTTCGCGGGTGGTCTCGGGGTAGCGGAAGGAGACGTTTTCGAACCCAACCACGCCATGAGCGCGCGCCAGCGAGACTGCATCCTCACGCTCGGTGATCGAAGGGCGCTGGTCCCAAAATTCGATGAGCCGCTCGGCGGCGGCCGAGGATGAGTAGATCGAGTTGACCATGCTGCTGAGACCGCGGATCGGGCTGTAGAGCTGGCTGAGGTAGGTGAGAAAGGCGAGCAGGCCACCCAAAGAGAGCCGTCCTTGGGAGAGCTCCCACGCACCCATGCTGATTACCACGAGTGCCCCGGCGAGTTGGATAAGCTGGACCAGAGGCCCGAACAGTGCCTTCAACCGGGTCGACGTCATCGTGGCCTTGAAGCTGCCCAAGTTCTCCCGATGAAAGCGATCGACCTCCGTTTCTTGGCGGTTATATGCCTGAACGAGCGCGATGTTCGAAAGGCTTTCCTCCGCCACCGCGGTGATCGAACCGCTGCGGCGGCGCTTCTCGCGTGAGACCTGCTTGATCAGCCGCGAAAAGTACCGGGTGGCTAGCCAGAAAAGCGGTGCGACGATCAAAGACACCAGCGTCAAGCGCCACTGCAGGTAGAATAGTGCTCCGCCAAAAAAGATGATCCGCAGCACGTTAGAGAGTACATCGACGATCCCGGATAGCACAAAGTTCTCGATCGCTGCGATATCGCCCGAGAGCCGTGAGATTATGTCGCCGAGCCGCCGTCGCTCGAAGAAGTCGAGCGAGAGCCCTTGCAGATGTCTAAAGAAGCTCGTGCGTAGCGATAGCAGGAAGCGCTCTCCTACCCAAACCGATAGGTAGTTATCGCAGAAGGAGAGAACCCCCGCAAAAAGCGCCAGGCCAAGCATAGCGAGCACGATCCACCTCAGGGGCCCGAGATCACCCGGGACGAGCACCTCATCGATGACGATCTTGAACATCCAGATCATCGCCGTCTCGGTCGCCGGGGCGAGCGCGATAAAGATAAGGCTCACCCAAATCCAGCGGCGGTAGGGACGCGCGTACGGCCAGAAACGCCGGAAGATCTCGCGTATGGGTACCGGCGGGGAGGTGGCAACGAGCGATTGATCGTGATCGTCTTCCATCCCCATCAGAAGGCGGCGGATGCTCGGGCGCGAAACGTGTCGTGCCGCCAGCCACAAAAGAGGCGCGACGAACAAGAACGCCAGGGCAAAGTACCACTGAAGAAATAAGAACACCACCGTGAAGAAGGCTATCTGTAACGCAAGCCAACCTAGCTCTTTTGTCTCCAGCTTATGGCTTGCACGAAAAGCGAGCTTCGCACGCAAGATCTTGGATGTTCCTGTTCTCAGAGCTATAACTTCCAATATTCTATCATCGAGCTTTCTCTGACAAACCGCCGAATTCCCTAGCAACTTTCGATAAATTGCCCCTGCTAGACGATACGTATAGAAACCCTGGATGGATTGCCTCCAAGACCTACTTTAGGAGAAGCACCCGTTTCCCCGGGTAGCTCCTCTACGATCGTGGGGGGGTGGGTCGGGCTTTTTGCTCCTCGCCATCCGCCGATGGCGGTTTGACCCTAGTCGTTAGTGCCCAGCTCGTGATGTTGGGCAGTTCTATTGGAGCCGCCAGTACTGAAAAGAGACGGCCCCGCCAAACGGCGGGGCCGTCCCCTATGCTTGGTCTGCCTCAGGCGTTAAAAGCTGCCGTTATCCCAGTTGAAGCCGCCACTGCCATCGCCGGTCCCAAAGTTATTACGGAAGCCGTTCGTACCGCCACCCCAGTTCCAGTTACCGCCCCAGTTCCAGTTACCGCCCCAGTTACCGCCCCAGTTACCGTTCCAGCCGTTCCAGCCGTTCCAGGCGGGTCCGACTCTACCGAACCCAGTCGACCATCTTCCTGGCATTACTCCGCACCTTCCTTTCTTCTCTTTGGGGGAGTTTTAGTAGAAACCCCTCTAACCAC
>JAFAPF010000036.1 GCA_019247245.1 Rubrobacter sp.
CCTTCCGCTACCCCATCCTACGCTGTAAACAATTTTATACAGAAGATGTTAAATATTTTATACTTATTCAATAGCGCACTCACCCAAAACCTGCTATCGTTCTAATCAATGTAAGGCATCCTCGGAAAGGAGAAAACGTATGGCCGAAAGCAGGCCTCGTGCCCCGGAGGAGCTCGAGCGGCTCCGGCGGGAGATGATGGAGAGGGTACTGGATCGAGCCGGGAGCGATCCCGAGTGGAGACAGCGGCTTCTGGACGATCCGGAAGCCGCTATGGCCGACTTCCCGGAGACCCAGCGCATGAGGGAGATGCAAACGAGGCCACCTGAGGGCGTAGAGCCCCTACCCGCGGAAGCAGAGGTCGTGGGTCATCATCACGAGGAGGAGCACCAGCGTGGCTGCTGGCAGTGTTATATGTCGTATTACTGGTACTGGGACTACTACTCGCAAACATATTACGAGTAGTAGAGCAGCAAAGCGCGAGCGTGGGCTTTTCGAAGGCGTAAATATCCCCAGATAGTTCCGCGTCTCGGGGGCATCGGAGGCGTCCAGGCATGGCCCAAGCAGTTGCCTGGGCGCCTCTCCCGTCTTTTCTTCCTGGTTCTTCCTGGGTGATGGGCGCTGGAACAGAACACATCAAATGGGTGATAGCAGGCTCTCGTCTGATTGCTCGCTTTACTACTAGCAAACCTTGTTCTAGGTGAAAGCGATAACGAGGTGAAGAAGACGAGGAGCCTACAAGCATAGGGGGTGCCCAGGCACACCACGAGGTGTTCCAGGTGCTACTTTCCGGTCTTCCGCTGTGAGCATGGGATGACGAAGAAGGAAGGTGATGATACGAGCGAGCAGAGTGAGCGAGCCCACAGTCGTCAGGACAAGGAGATAGCGGGGTACCCTGACGGTGGGCCGGTGGAGGGCCCCATCGCTACGGTCAGAGAAGACGAATCCGACGGTTCGCTCCTCACCCTCATCATGGAGGCTTGTAGTGATGAGCCGGTACGAGTAGCGGGCTGGCGGATCGATCCGGGCGAGGATGCTCACCGGCTTGATATTCGTGTTCGCAACGAACACGTAGAGCTTCCGGAGCAAGGTTGGAAGCTCCACGTCTCGGCCGATCTTTCCTCGGCGGAAGCGGTGCTGCGCTGTGCGCTGCCGGTGCTCCTTTCCGAAGACGCCAGCTTTAAAGTCGTTTCTTCGCTTCCCCAACTCGCTATGCTCAACGAAGGTATGGGCGGGCCCAGCCAGATCGGCAAGTTCATAACGGTCTACCCAAAGAATGATGCCCAGGCGGTCCGCCTCGCGGTCGCGCTAGATGAGATCACCCGCGGGTTGCGCGGTCCCGCTATCCCCTCCGACCGCCCCCTTGCCCCGCGTAGCCTGGTCCACTACCGCTATGGGGGCTTCGGTACCAAGCTAATCCAAGCGCCATCCGGCGAGATACAGCCCGCGATCACCGCCCCAAACGGCGAGTTAGTGCCGGATCGGCGCTCGATGAGCTATCACGCGCCCGACTGGGCGGTAGATCCGTTCGTCATCGCGGGGGTCGTCGCCGAACCCGCCGAGACGCCAAGCAAGGTCATCGGACGCCGTTACCTGAGAGTCGACACCCTGTACTGGTCACCCAAGGGTGCGGTCTACCATGCGCTGGACCTGGAGGTCCTGCGCCACTGCGTGCTCAAGCGGCGGTGCCGTGGTGCTGGGGCGGCAGGAGACGGGCGCGACGCCCGAGACTATCTACGCAACGAAGCCGAGGTCCTTGGCCGCCTCGCCCCTGACCCCCGCTTTCCGGAGGCCTTCGAGCTGATCGAACGGGAAGATGGCGACCTCCTCCTGGCGATGGAAGAGGTAAAGGGGGAAACGTTGGGCGAGCACGTGGCTAACTTGGCCCAGCAGGGCCGGCACGTGTCGGGTGAGGGGGTTGTGGCTTGGGGACAGGAACTAGCCGCGATGCTCCGGACGATCCACGATGAGGGCTTCGTCTACCGCGACTTGAAGATGGAGAACGTGGTCATTACCCCGGACGGATGTCTGCGCCTACTCGACTTCGAGCTGGCCTGCGAGCTGGGGGCCGAGAACCCTCTCAGCGGCGTGGGCACCCGCGGCTACTTCTCGCCGCAGCGAGCCGCTGGAGAACCTCCTGCTGTCACCGACGACGTCTACAGCCTTGGCGCTCTACTCTACGCTACCATAACCTCCGCCGCTGTACCGCTGGCGCCCCATCCCAGGGCTCTTCTGAAGCGTCCTATCGAGCTACTCAACCCAGCCGCCGGTCCCGCGCTGATCGAGGTGATTTCCCGCTGCCTTGAGCCGGATCCGGCGGCTAGGTTTCCCTCAATGTCTGCGCTCGGCGCCGCGCTCGCGAACGTCGGGGCGGGAGCCTCCGTGAGGCCAGCTATGTTCGGTGGTGAGCGCGCCGTCGAACCGGAAGCACAGGCGCGGGGCCGCTACCGCGAGCTGGCGAAGCGGCTCGGGGACACGCTCTGCAAGGAGGCGTGTCGAACACCGGATGGGCGGGGTCTGATGTGGAGGAGCAAGAGCCTCGGTCCAGGGGGAATGCCCCTTCGCGACCTCTGCATCGGCGGGGCCGGAGCGGTGCTCGCGCTGGCGGAGTTGGTTGGAGAGTTGGACGATCCGGAGCACCGATCTGCTCTCGCGGAAGGGACCCGCTGGCTGAAAGGGGCGCCTCGGTTGGAAGGGCAGCCTTTGCCTGGGCTATACGTGGGTGAGGCGGGCGTTGGGGCCGCGTTGCTCCGCGCGGGCCAGATCCTTTCCGATGGCGAGCTGATAGACGTTGCCGCCGAGCGGGGACGTTGGATCTCTTCCCTTCCCTACGCCTCGCCCGACATGTTCAACGGTACCGCCGGGTGTCTCCGCTTCCACCTCCTACTCTGGGACGAAGCCGGCGATCCCGAACACCTCAGCCACGCTATCGCGGCTGGTGAGTTTCTACTCGAGAGGACCGAGGACGCCGGCGATGGTGGACTGCGCTGGATGACCCCGCCCGACATCGGCGGTCCGAGTAGCCTCGCATACCTCGGCTACGCGCATGGCGCCGCTGGCATCGCCGATGCCCTCCTCGACCTCTTCGAGGCCACTGCAGACGAGCGCTTTCTCTCCGCTGCGCGGGGTGCGGGACAGTGGCTCGCCCGTCTGGCCATCCCGGTTCTAGATGACGATAGCGGACTGGACTGGCCGCATGTCGAGGGCCGGCCGCCTGCCGGGGCTGCGTGGTGCCACGGCGCCACCGGTATCGGCCGCTTCTTCCTCCACGCTGCAGAGTTCGACGTGCTGCCGGAAGCGGCCGAGATCGCGGCTCGCGCGGCGCGAACAGTAGCTCGCGGGGCGCGGACGCAAGGTCCGACCCAATGCCACGGTCTCGCTGGCAACACCGAGTTTCTGCTCGATATGGCGCAGGCGACCGGGGACAGGGCCTACCTGGCAGAGGCTTGGACGCTGGCGCGTCTGATGGAAGCGTTCTCAACAGAGAAGGAGGGCGCACTCGTATGGCCCTCGGACCCGCCAGACGTTTTCAGCCCGGATTACATGACTGGCTTCGCAGGCGTTGCGATGTGTCTGCTACGCTTGAGCGACCCGGGAGGACTACCGCACCAGTTAAGCCGTTCCGGCTTCCGCCACCGCTGAGAAGCGTCTCTATAAAGTTGCAGAACCAAAGGACTCTTACATGCTCGCCCTGGTCGCTCGGGGTCTGTATGGTGGCGCAGCGCGAGCAAACAGCTATGGCATTCGCTGCCAGGACTGCTCCCGCGAAGAGCGGCGTTACAAGGCGATGTTCCTCCCCCGCTTATAGGGAGCGTAGTAAGGGGTATCGCCGATCTACCGTAGTGTCCTCAATGGTGGTGCTGCCATCGGACCTCGCGGTGAGTTCAGCACAGGTGATGCCTAGCGGAACTCGCCCGTCTTAGGCGTTGGCGCGGATGTTTACGTAACGCTTCTTACCGGCAGTATTTCCTGATAGATTGCGTGAAATTCCACCGTGCTGCCCGTGTTGTTTCAGTTATCTACTTGCCTCTTGAACCCGGCGCCTGTTCCTATAGTTAGGGCTGCCAGTAAAGGGGTACCTGGTTACGCTAGCTAACCGCCTTGTTAGGCACTTGACTTATCCTTCTGAGACTATTCACTCCGAATGTTGGCTAGACGGGACGCGGGAAAACGCTGATGATTATGATTACAGGCGCAAGATACCCCGCTCCAACGCCTTGGTTACCGCGGCGGTACGATCTGCGACGCCCAGCTTGCCGAATATATGGAGCAGGTGAGATTTGACGGTAGCCTCACTTATCCAGAGCTGGTTAGCAATCTCTTTGTTGCTCGCACCTTTAGCTACCAGCGCAAGCACCTCGATCTCGCGGCCGCTGAGCGCTTCTTCAGCCGGGCCTCGCGTTCGTTCCATCAATCGGGCGGCTACAGCAGGTGCAAGCAGCGGTTTTCCTTGCGCAGCAGAGCGAATGGCCTGAAAGAGCTCTTCGCGTGGGGCATCCTTTAGCAGGTAGCCCGTCGCACCATTCTCTATAGCCGGCAGTATGTCGGCGTCGCTATCATAGGTGGTCACCACCAACACGTATATGTCGGGATGCTCGGCTTTTATCTTGGAGATAGCTGTAACACCGTCCATCTCGGGCATGCGAAGGTCCATCAGGATAACCTTTGGGTGTAGACGGTCCGTCAGCTGCACGGCTTCTTTGCCGGTGGTGGCTTCACCGACTACCTCGAAGTCGGGCTGGCTTTCAAGCATACCTCGCAGGCCGGCTCGTACGACCGGGTGGTCGTCGGCTATCAACAGGCTAATGCGTTCCGTCACCGGTCTCCTTCGTGGGTTACCTGCTTAACAACCCCATTCTGGGCGCTTTGCTTCTCCCGATACTCGCTAGGGTGCGGTCTGATCGAACACCCTTTCCATAGCTGTTAATAATAGCAGTCGTATCGGGCAGATGGTCGGAACCTCTTCTGCTCATCTGGCGACGTTCGGATCGGTGGTTTGCCTGTCTCAAAGGCGACTGCTGCTGGAAGCTAACCAGAGGAGTAGGGGCATGCGTCGAGCCGGGAAGGCCATGCGGGCGGCTCTAACCCTGGGCTTGCGGATTCTCCCACCGCAGGCGATCGCCGCGCTCGCTGCTCGCGTCAAGCGGCAGATCGAGGACAACGTATGCTTCGATCTGCGCTTCCTTGCCCTTCACCTGAACGCCGCCCAATGGCTGTACCTTCGTGCCGTCTGGGAGGGCGCGGTAAGTTTCGGCCCCGATTACTACCTGGCCGACCTTTGCCTGTCCTTCGAGTCGGGAGGCGAGGTTGACTGCATCGCCGATGACGGTGTAGCCGCGTCCTCCCTCTGCACCGACCAATCCGACCATCGCCTCGCCAGAGTTGACACCGACGCGGAAGCGTGGCCACCCCGGGTGGCGCTCGACGATTCGCGCCGTCTCCCGCTGGAGGGCGAGCCCAGCCTGCGTGGCCCTGAGTGCGTGGTCTAGCTGATCACCCCGGGTGTTGAACGTCACCATGATCGCGTCACCGATCAACTTGTCCACCTCGCCACCGTACTGGTTAGCGATCATGGGCACAGCAACCTCGAAGTATTCGTTTAGCATCGTGCTGACGTACATCTGGTCGGAGCGTTCGGAGAAGGAGGTGAAACCCTGGAGGTCGGCGAAGAACACGCTGACGTCACGGGTTCTCCCGCGTGTCTCCTCAAGGTAGAGGTCGCTAAACCGCTCCTCGCGCCACTGTCTGTGCGCTGTGTAGGCAACGATCCCAAACGCCGCGAGCATGAGCAGATGCCATTCCCACCAGGTCGCGTGCCAGTTATACGCGAACACGATGGTGATCAGGGCTTCGGTGAGGAGCACGAAGGCGGTGATGACGCTGGCCGGCAGCGGGCGCCGGCGCTGCCTCCAAACGCGATAGTAGCGCGCTGCGGCGACCACGTAGAGGACAACGCCGAGACCAGCGAGAACAACGAGCGGTGGCGTAGCCACTTCGGCTGGAAGCGGCTGATCGAGCGGCGAAAGACCTGACAGCGAATACGCTGCCCAGGTAGCTATGACGGCGAGGACGAAGCCGCGAAGCACCCTCTCGCGGCGCATTACCGCTGGCAAGAGACTCGCGTTAGCCTCAACGAACGATGAAGCGGCCGAGAAGACCGAAGCGATCACGAGCCCGATCGGCGTCGCGATCTCGAAACCGGCGTTATGACCTTCGAGCAGCACGCCTGGAGTCGCGAGCGCGTGGAGCCCGAGAAAACCAGCGCTTACGAGGAAAGCGAGCGAGATCAAGAAGAGGCGAGCATCACCGCGGCGGTGCGCCGCCTCGCCCGTCGCGAAGGCAAGGACGCCGGTCACCAGGGCAGCCCCGAGCACGAGCCAGAAGTGAGCCGGGTGGTGCTCCCACTGGATATCGAGTGCCGGCTGCCAGAGAAGAAGCCAAAGGCCGAGCAGAGGAAGTATAACGAGTATGGCCCAGAGAGCAATGCGTGCGCGCACCCCGGCCTCCTAGCCTACCATCAAGGCGACCTGTGGAAGCCGGCCTGCTACTTTCGCTTCTCTATACTGGCGGAACCCTCGTCGACCACCTCGAAGTCGAGCTGGCTCTCGCGCATGGTCCGCAGGCTGGCTCGTACAACCGGGTGATCGTCGGTGGCTATCGAGCGAATAGGCCCCGTCATCGGTGCTTACGTACCCTTGGTTTGGCAACTTTCTGCTTTCCTTCCCCCGAAACTCCTCAAGGAATACCTGCTTGAGTGTCCTTTTCGCATAATAGCAGTTGTATCAGGCAATCGGAAGCTATTCTGCTGATCTAGGGAAGTTGTTAGGCACTCACCCGCGGTTTGACAGCTTCTAGTTTTTGGTTGTATTCTCGCTTCAAAAGGGAAAGGCTTGCACCGTGGATGACAACCCCCAGGCTGGAGACCGAGACACACTCGCACGTGCCCAGGAGACCATTGCACGGCAGGCGGAGGAGATCGAACGACTCAGGCGCCGGCTCGCCGACGAGCGGTTTGCCGAGGATCTGCGGGAGGTGCTTACCCTGGTCGCTGCCGGGAGCACTATCGCTTCGCCGGTCACCCACTCACGGCTCTTGGAGATGATCGTCGAGACGGCGGCGCGCGTGATCTCCGCGCGAGCGGCCTCCCTCTTCCTTGTAGATGAGGAGGCTCAGGAGCTGGTCTTCGAGGTCGCTTTGGGGTCGAAGGCCGAAGAGGTCAGGAAGTTCCGCGTGCCTTTAGGCCACGGTATCGCTGGGTTAGTGGCTGTAAGCGGCCAGCCAATGGCCGTCTCGGACGCCGAGCGCGACCCGCGCCAAGCCGCCGACATTGCCCAGAGCGTCGGCTACACGCCGCAGAGCATCCTCTGTGTCCCTCTCTTCTACCAGGACCAGATCATCGGGGTCCTCGAGCTCCTCGATAAGGAGGAAGCTTCCTCCTTCAGCGCCACGGATATGGAGGATCTGGGGCTGTTTGCGAACCAGGCTGCCGTCGCCATTGAGCAATCACGGATCAACCGAAACCTCGAGGCGCTCCTCAGCGAGGTGCTGGAATCTATCGGCGGGGCAACGGAGAGCCAAAGGCAGGACCTACAAGAACATGCGCGGGCATTCGCGGAGCGCCTCGAAGAAGACGCCGCGTTCGGTCGAGCGTTGGATCTGGCCCGGCTCGTGCAGGAGATCGCCCACCGGGGAGAGAACGAACTGAAGGCTTGCCAGACCATCTTGAAGGGTTTCGTAGAGTACCTGCGCTTGAGACCAGAGTCGGCCAGCGAGCTAGGAGCCATCCTATGATGGAGCGTCGGCCGGCCTGGTCCTCGGCTTTCGCCCCCGGTGTCCTGCAGACGCTCAGGCCGGTTCAGCCAATAGACGATATAGATCGGGAGTGGGCCTGGGGAGGCAGCACGGGTAGGGGCATCAAGGTCGCCGTAGTTGATTCCGGCGTCGACGCCGCTCACCCGGCCGTCGGTCGGGTCGATGGGTACGTAGCCATCAGCGAGGGACCCAACGGGCTTCTCTACGACACCGAGCCGCACGAGGACACCTACGGCCACGGCACCGCCTGCGCCGGCATCATTCGATCTCTCGCACCGGAGTGCGAGATCTACAGCGTTAGGGTCCTCGGACCTAGGCTTACCGGACGGGGTGTCGTCTTCGCTGCTGGGATGCGCTGGGCCATCGAGAATGGGGTGCACGTCTGCAACCTGAGCCTGAGCACGTCAAAGAGGGATTTTTTCGGGCTGCTTCATGAGCTGGCCGACCAGGCCTACTTTGGAAACGTGATGCTGGTGGCTTCCGCGAACAACATGCCGGTGGTCAGCTACCCCGCCGTGTACAGCTCTGTCTTCTCGGTCGCGTCGCACGATCTCGAAGACCCATACCTCTTCTACTACAACCCCAGCCCGCCAGTCGAGTTTGGGGCGTACGGGATCGACGTACGGGTGGCCTGGTCGAACGGAGGATGGTTTACGGCGACCGGAAACAGCTTCGCCACACCCCACATCGCGGGTATAATTACGAAGATCCTCGGCAAACACCCGGACTTAACGATCTTTCAGATGAAGGCTGTCCTCCGAGCGCTGGCCGCTAACGTATCGCGCGGAGCCGGGCGGGCGCACCAGGTACCGCTCGAGGCTGAGGAGGATGAGCCCTCACTGGATTGCGGCAAAGTGGGGGGAGGTTCGCCATGAGCACCACCTCCAGCAGTGATTCACTCGTTCCTCTGCAGTGGCAGAAGCATCAGTCTTCACACTTCGTCTTCTGGTTTATGCCTGGCTCCCCGGCTGCGAAGAACGTGACAGCCCTGGCCTCCAGGCTGGAGGCAGTTTGGGGAACAACGGTGAAGGCTCTCGGCCTCGAAGGCCTGCCCCAGGAGCAGGTTCAGGTCTACCTGAGCGACACGCCCTTGAACGACTTGCTGGGTTGGCGGCGCCCGGAGGGGGGACAGGGTGCGAGCCAGATCTACGACCTGTATGGCAAGCAGATACTCGTTGCTCACCTCTCGGACGCGCCCTGGGAAGTATTGGAGCGTGCCCTCGTGGAACTGTTGCTAACCTCTGCGCTGAGCATGCACCCAGACCGGTCGGTGATGCTTGTAGACGGGGTGTTAGGCTACGTTACGCGACAGACCGACCCCGAGCCGGACAAACTCAATGCTGTGCTCCTCAGCTTGCGAAGCCAAGGGAGCCGTATTGCATTAGCCGACGTTCTGCGAGGGCCGGGTGGCGAGGCGAAGTCGATTTACCGCCGGATCGTTACCTCGTTCGTGGCTTTCTTGTTTATGAGCTACGGGACGGAACCTTTCAAACGGTTCGCCCAAGAGTTCGATCCCGATGTCCCGGACCGCGCGTCTGAGGCTGCCTATGGGAAGCAGATGGCTACATTGGAAGAGGAGTGGCTCGCCACCCTGCAGCAGATGCAGCTACCAGCGTCGGGCCAGGTGCAACCACTCACTCCGGGCCAAGAGCCACCGCAGGCACTGGGACAGATGCAGCCGCCTGCACCGGGTCAGGCGCAGCCACCCCCGCCAGGTATCATGTGGTTCTTGCGAGGCATCCTCGCCTACCTGCGCCCCTACTGGGCTCAGGAAATTCTCATACTACTGGCGACGTTGGTTGCTGTGGCCTTTAGCATTGTGCTTCCGCTCGCCTTCGGGTGGGTCATCGATGCCCTCAGAGCCGAAGACTACAGTTACCTCTTGCCCATCGTGGTTGGGGTGACCGTGCTCTTCGTGATGCAGCTTCCCGCCTCTATAGGCAAGGCGTACCTCAGCGCCCGCGTGGGCGCGAACGTTATGAACGACATACAGTTCAAGATGTTCGAGCATCTGCAGCGGCTCTCCGCGGACTTTTACCTCCGCACCCGACCGGGGGAGATTCAATCGCGCTTCACCAGCGACCTGGGCCTTCTCAACATGGCGCTGACGCAGATGCTCCCCGTGTTGGTCACCGTCGCCGCTACCTTCTTCGGCAGCCTTGCCTCCCTCTTCTTCTTACAAGGGTTGCTCGCCCTGGCGGTTGTACTGGTGCTGCCCCTTTTTCTTATACTCCCGGCGCGCTTTGGGGCGCAGGCCGCCAGGGCTACTCACGAGATGCAGCAGAACCGTGCGATGGTGATCAGTACCGTGCAAGAGAACATTGGTGCCCAGCAGGTCATCAAGGCGTACAGCCTGCAGGGTCTAACACTCAGCAGGTTTCGAGCCCAGCTTGCCCAGCTGGGTCGCAGCGTGGCACGTGGGGATTTTCTGAGTTCTCTACCGGGGACGACCGCAAACCTCAGCATAGCCCTCATCCAGGTGTTGGCGCTGGCCGGCGGCGCGGTCCTGGTTATCTACGGGGCCTTCAGGGTGGGTGCTTTGGTGAGCTTTCAACTGCTCCTC
The DNA here is from genome assembly GCA_019247245.1 of Rubrobacter sp. GTDB lineage: Bacteria > Actinomycetota > Rubrobacteria > Rubrobacterales > Rubrobacteraceae > Rubrobacter_F. The sequence continues at coordinate 10,374 of JAFAPF010000036.1, forward strand.
GGTGGCGTGACCGGGCCGATGATGTCGCTCACCGGCATCTGGCAGATGCTCCTTCAGTCTTCGGTTGGTATGCAGCGGATAAACGAGCTGCTCGACGAGCGAGCTAAGGTCAAGGACGCCCCCGGCGCGAGGCCGCTGGGGCGCTTCTCCCGCGAGATTCGCTTTGAGGAGGTCACCTTCAGCTACACCGGCGAGCAGATGAACCTGCGCGACGTGGACCTGACGATCTCGAGGGGCCAGTCGGTCGCCTTCGTGGGCCCCAGTGGTTCCGGCAAGAGCACGCTCCTGAACCTAATCATGCGCTTCTACGATCCTACCTCGGGCGCGATGACGGTAGACGGGCAAGACCTGCGGCGGGTTACCCAGGAATCGTTGCGAAGCCAGATCGGGGCGGTCTTCCAAGAGACGTTCCTCTACAACACCACCGTCCGTGAGAACATAACCCTGGGCAAGCTCGACGTGACTGATGAAGAAGTAGAGAAGGCGGCGAAGGCGGCCGACATCCACGATTTCATCGTGGCTATGCCCCAGGGGTACGATACCTTGGTGGGCGAGGGCGGCGGGCAGCTCTCGGGCGGCCAACGCCAGCGGGTCGCCCTCGCGCGCGCCATCCTGTATGACCCCCCAATCCTCGTGCTCGATGAGCCCACATCCGCGCTGGACCCGGAGACCGAGGCCGCCGTCAACGCCACCCTACACAGGCAGGGGCAAGGACGCACGGTTATCACCGTGACTCACCGGCTCGCGTCGGTTACGGACGCCGACCGCATCTTCGTGCTCGAGCGTGGTCAGGTGGTCGAGCAGGGCACCCACGAGGAGCTGCTGAACGCGCGGGGCCTCTACTACCGTTTGTGGGGGCAGCAAAACGGCTTCGAGGATGCCCAGCGCGTCGGCGTCGAAGCGTCGCGTCTCCGTGCGATCCCATTCTTCGAGAACCTGGATGAGGCCTTGCTCTCTGCTCTCGCCGAGCGTTTCGTCCTGGAGCGTTACCCTGAAGGGCATACAATCTTCGAGGAGGGCGATCCGGGGGACAAGCTTTACTTTATCGATCGCGGGGAGGTGGAGGTGGTGGCCAGCGGGCCGACCGGGGAGGAGCTGCGCGTGGCGCTGCTTCGGGACGGGGACTACTTTGGGGAGATAGCGTTGTTGGAGGACGTGCCGCGCACCGCCACCGTTCGGACGCGGACCCCAAGCCTCCTGCTCGCGCTGGATCGCGGGCAGTTCCTCGAGCTCTTGCGATCGGTTCCCGAGCTGCATACCGCCTTCGAGCGCGGGGTGGAGGCACGCCGCAAGGCAACCGTCACCGCATTACAACAAACCGTACAGGCGGGTGGCGGGTGGTGAGTGGGCAAACGAATACTCCGCACTCCGGCACGTCGGGGCTCGACCCCACGCACACTGTCTCGGCGGAGAGGCGATCCTCTACCCCTTCTCCTTCTGGTATCGCCGGGAGGTCTAAGCAGACGCCGATGGAACTTGAGGCCCTGGTTGGAATATCTCTGTTCCGCGACCTGAAGATCGAGCAGCTGTCGAGGCTCAGCGCGCTCATGCAGCGCAAAAGATACCCTGCGGGGACCGAAATCATCACGGTGAACCTGCCGGGCGAGATCGTCTACATCATCCTCGACGGTAGCGTCAAAATCCACATCGATCAGCCTGACGGCAGCGATGTCATCGTGGCCATCCTCGGGGCCGGTGAGGTCGTAGGCGAGATGAGCGTCGTGGATAGCCTAGGACGCTCCGCTTCGGTGACCACCCTGGAGCCTTCCACGCTCCTCTTGATGGACCGCGCCACCTTCTGGACGAGCCTGCGAGAGATGCCGACGATAACCTACAACCTCGTGGACATCCTTTCCCGTCGGTTGCGGCTGGCCAACCTGCACGCCCGGTCGCTGTCGAGGCTGGACGTCTACGGTCGGGTAGCCGGACAGCTACTGGCCTTCGCGTGGGAGTACGGAGAGGCTGCTCCGAAGGGCGACGTTGTTATTCCCCTCCGCTTGACGCAGAGCGACCTGGCCAGCATGGTCGGCGCCTCTCGGGTGCGCGTCAACCAGGCTCTGAGCTTCTATAAGCGGCGCAACTACCTCTCAACGAACCGCGACCGCCGTATCGTCATCCACGATCCAGGCGCCCTTAGCCGCCGTTGTAGCTAAAGAACCGTCCGCGCAAACGAGTACCCGGAACTCCTTCCGCTACCCCATCCTACGCTGTAAACAATTTTATACAGAAGATGTTAAATATTTTATACTTATCCAATAGCGCACTCA
>JAFAPF010000038.1 GCA_019247245.1 Rubrobacter sp.
CTGTTAGAGCTAATCAGGTTCCACCGAAAGAAGGAGAGAATCGTGACCTGCATCAACGGCCAGTAGATGAACAGGCCGAGGAACAACAGCGCGGGTAGGAGGTACAAATAAGGCTTTGCCGTCTCCTTCCAGTACTTGCGCGCGGTACGATTCGGCATGGTGTTTTCGCCGCTCATACGCACCTCTGCCCACTAAGGGACTGGTTCACCTCGTCGGCCGCTCTTGACAGCCCATCCTTAGCGCTACGCTTACCGCCTAAGACCTCCTGGGTGGCGGAGAACAGAGTTTGAGAGGCTGCTTTGAGCCCATCAGGGCCGGGAAACGAAGCCCATGGCACTACCAGGGGAGTTTGATCTATGGCCACACGCTCTATGGGATTGTTCCTGATAAAGTCACCCAGGTATTGGGGGTCGTTGGTCATCCCTTCGCGGGTCGGTATGTAGCCCAAGCCTTTGGTCCAGGTAGTTAGGTTCTCGCGCGACGTCAAGAACTCGATAAACCTCAGCGCTGCCTCTCGCTTAGCGGCGTCCTGGGAAAAGACGAACAGGTTGTTACCCCCCGCCGGGAGTCGCCGTCCCCGGTTGCCGAAGCTGGGAAAAGAGGTCGCCCGCAGGTCGAACGAAGCCTGATCCTGGAAGTTCCCACGGTCGGCGATGGTGTCCACTATCGCTGCAACACCCTGGGAGAGGAAGGCCTGAGTGCCCTGATCGTAGAGCGTGTTCAAGAACGCGCCTTCCTGTATCGAGTCGGCCCAGAATTGTATAGCCTCCGTCGCCTCGGGCCCGTCGAAGACCGCTGTTGCTTGGCCACCATTGCAGCCGAGCATCTGCCCGCCATTGGACTCGATCATTGCCTGGGTACCCCAGTTATCGTCTAGCGTATAGATCCAGATTCCCTGCTTAGCTAGTTTGTCGTTGATATGCTTCGCGGCCTCGTGCCACCCCTCCCAGTCTTGCGGGGGGTTGTCCGTATCCAGCCCTGCTTGGGAGAACATGTCGGCGTTGTAGTACATCACCGGATTGGAGACCGAGTAGGGCATGCCGATTTGCTTGCCGTCGACCTGGCCCAGCTTCAAAACGTTCTCCGGCATGCCGTCGTAGAGACTGTCATCCCCGTGATCGCGAACCAGATCCTCGATGGAGACGTACGGGAAGTTCTCGGTCACGTAGTTCAGATACAGATAACCGATCTGAGCTACGTCGGGCAGTTGATCGGAGGCTAGAGAAGTCTGCAGATTCTCGAGAAGGCCCGTATAGGAGCCGTTCTGAAAGCGCTCAGTTACAGTTATGTTGGGGTTAAGCTCCTGAAATCTCGCCACAAGATTCCTGACCGTCGGTCCTCCGAAGGACTCGGTGTTTATGTGCCAGTACTGTATCTCGACGTTTCCTTGGGATTCTCCGCTACTACACCCAATAACGTTTCCGACACCGAATCCAGCCAAGGCGGCGATGCCGACGCCCCGCCAAAGGAACTCCTTACGCGTGATTGTACCATTTCGGCTCATCCAAACTCCTCCCACCGCTACACAGCAGGTAGTCCAACAGCCTCAGCTCCTCTGCACGGAACCGAAGCTATGCCACCGAAGGATCATTGTCCCTGTGGGATTCTACGAACGCAACGCATTCAGTTGAACCGAAGAGCCTCGTTTACAGTAGTCGTCATAATTATTGGGCCGATGGACGATAGGAGGTGTTGATAGACTTCTCATAGAAGTGCTGGAGTGTGCCTCTATCGGTTAGTTAGACTGAACTCAAAGTATCTTACCGTTGAGCGTTGAAGGTCAAGAGAAGGACGTGGTTGTACGGCTTCTCAGTCACCTCTATGCGCTTTCCTACCAGAGGTTACCGCGTTGCTTCGGCCTCAGCTCCCTCTTGGGGCTCAACCGGACGCGTCGCCTCAGCCTCCGCTTCGGCCTCCTCTTGGGATTTTACGGGACGACGCATAAAGACGGAAGAAGCTCGCAAGATAAACCTCGTCGAGCGCGTCGTAGGGCAGGGTGAGGCGCTGGATGCTGCCAAAGAACTCTCCAACGAGATAGCGGCCAACGGACTCATAACGGTGCGACATGCAAAGGCTGCCCTGAATCGAGCTTTCGACGTGGATCTGGCGAGAGGATTGGAGTTCGAGACGGACCAGTTTGCGGTCTTGTTCTCCACGGAAGACGCCAAAGAAGGAGTGGGAGCGTTTGCGGAGGGTCGCGAAGCCAACTTCCAAGGGTAAGGTCACTCACATTGGTCATGCGATCGCGCCACTAAATACTTAGCGTTCAACCACAACATTCGCTACTACCTCGTACCAAGAGAGTCTCTGGGTCTCGTGCCTCTCTATTACTCTATTAATTTCTGCGAAACAAAGCCAATTTATCTCAGAGGTCTTCCCCGAGGCCTCAGGTACATCAACGAGAGGCTCTAGCGGAACAGTGAAGCGTAACCGACTTACTCAAGCAGCTCCAGCCGATCGCTACCCAGTACACAGGACGAGCGGCGTACTACCTGGTTACGTTCTTGCTTTAGCCGCTAGTTTGCTATGTCTATAGTTTATACAGAGAGGGTCTGGCCTCAAAAGCCGGAGAACCGCAGGATGTCGTAGACGTCTTCACCAAGCACATGCCTTAGGATGAGGTGCTTGAAGCGGTCAGCGTAGTGCTCGATAATCCGCTCCCCAATCTCTTCGGTTGCTTGCGAGAGGTCGCCGGTGTAGCCGAGTCCGTTACCCAGCTCGCGGAAAGACACCGCTTCTCCAAACTGGGAGAACTCGATTCGCTGGGGAGGGAGCTCTTGCAGGAGCTGTTTCCTCACCAGATTTTCCCGGATATAGAGCATGGGTGCGGTCTCGTAGACGCCTGCATGGGCTTCACCCCGAGAATCTAGCTCGGAAGAGCCGAGCAGCGCTGGGTCCTCCAGTAGATCCACTACGAGGCGCTCGAAGCCGTGAATGGCTCGCACGCTGTGTTCCTCATTGATGCGCTCACACACGCTTTCCGCGGAACGGGCCCAGGGTGGGTCCACATGCTGACTGGTCAAGACAAGGTGCTTAAAGCCGTCAGTGGCAAACGAGGTGAGGAGGTCGAAGAGATACTCCTCGACAACCTTACGTCGGACCGAGACGGATCCGGGGTAGGGCAAGGAAAAGAGCGCGTTGACGTACGGTACGGTCGGGGCGATGATGACCGGGTAGCCGTGGTATGCAAGGTGCTCGGCGCACCTGTGCATCACGTACTCTGCGATGTACAGGTCAGTGCCTAAAGGTGTCTGCGGGCCATGCTGCTCTATAGGACCGCACGCGATCATGAGGACACTCGCCTCTCGGTCGAAGCGCTCCACATCTTGCCAGGTCATCTCTTTTAGGTGATGTACCCGCGCGGTCATTCGGAAACCTGCGTCAAGGCTCGGGTATTACCCGTCAAGCGGCTTCGCTTCGTGGATGACTTCCTGTGAGCGAGTATCTAGTATGCCGGACCACGTGAGGCGAGGACCTGGCAGGAAGTCCGCCGTGAGGAAGAGCATAGAGTACAAAGGGTCGGAGAAAGGATAGCCCGCACGCTGGAGATGCTCCTTCAACTCCTTGGCAGCTGAGCGTGCTTGCTCGAAGGGACCCGCCGCCATATGGCCCGCGAGCGGGAGGGCAGCTTCCCAGGCGATGCTGCCGTCGCTTGCTAGTGCTATGCCTCCTCCTAACGCTTGCACTCGCGAGGCAGCGAGGGCCATCGCCTCAGGGTCTCGGCCGAACACCA
>JAFAPF010000056.1 GCA_019247245.1 Rubrobacter sp.
ACGAGAGCATCCGTCGTGCACACAGGCGTATGGTGGCCGCGGGGACGACGATCAGCAGCGTCGCGAGCAGCGCGCTGACTGCAGAGAGGGTGGTAGTATCAAGCGCGACCCAGCATGAGCAGGACCGCGTCCGGAATGGTTGAGCGGACACCGAACGCACGAGTCACCTACGCATCGAAGTCGGTCGTAACCTAGATCCGATCGAGAAGATAAGCAGCGCGAAGTGTCGCTGCGAGGCAGATGTCCTTCGATCATCCATGACTCACTCGTTTGAGAAGCGCGAAGTCCGCGGAGTAGCAAGTGCCCACCAACCGTTCGACAAAACTCTAAGACGGCAGACCTGTTCGTTGGTCGGGTCACAATGGTCGGACAACCTCGCATCGGATATCGCTAGAAACTACTCGTTTCTAGCGATATCCGAGTATAGGACGCCGTTCACCAGTACGTCGCCGTGCTCGATGTTAACCTTCCTACGCCACGCGAAGATATCTTCGCGCCGTTTGTCCAGCTCTTCTCTACTGTATTCGCTCGCCAGGTTGTGCTTCTCGAGAGGGTCCTTGGAAAGGTCGAAGACCTCGTCGGGTTGGCTTCCAAAGTGGTGGATGTACTTCTCATAGCCCTTGATACTCGCCAGGCATCTGCGTACGCTGATGCAACTGAACATGAGCGTACGGTCCTCAGGCACATAATGCAGCAGCGAATAGCCGGGGTACTCACCATTCTTTACCTCGTAGCCTAAGAGCTCCACCACGGTAGGGAGAATGTCGATCTGGCTCGAGAGGCCCTTGGCCCGCTCGCCGTTTTGGAACCTCTTGGGGTCGTGGATGATAAGCGGTACCTTCAGGCCCTCCTCCCAGATAGTATCGCCGTGCATGTCGCGGCCGTGCTCTTTGAAGCCCTCGCCGTGGTCGCCGTATAGAACGAAGATGGTATTGTCATAAAGCCCGAGCCTCTTGTACTGATCGAAGAGGTTCTTGACGAAGAAGTCCAGGTAGCGCAGGCAGTTTAGGTAGCGGTCAACCTCTTCGTCCTCCGAGAAGTGCTCGTACCCGTAGCGGTTGGGGACGCACTCGTAACCGTAGTGACCTGTACCCGTAAAGTATTCGGCTATGAACGGCTCGTTTCCGTATGCGTTGAGCCACTGCTCGCTCGGCCTCAGCATTATGTCGTCCTCGTAGCCGAAGGTGTTCGTCCACTGAAACCCCTCTTTGTCCATGGTCTCGGCCGGGTAGAACTCTTCATAATCCAGGTTCTTTACGAGGGCTCCATCCCAGAACCCGTTCTCGGCGTCGGCCGTAGACTGGAAGAAGACGGTGCGGTAACCCTGCTCCTTCAAGAGGCCAGGCAGGCACCGGGCCGGGATACCCGACTCGAACTCCGGTCCCGGGTAGAGTGCTGGTTCGATCCCGCAGTTGACCGCGACAAGCCCCTTGGCAGAGCGAGGAAGGACCGCGTGCGCCCGCTCGACGAGAAGGCTGTGCTTAGCCAGCTCGTCAAGGAAGGGTGTGGTCTTCAGGTCCTCGTTGTAAGGGGTTACACTCTGGGCGCGAGTAGACTCTAGGTGGATCAGCACAACGTTGCGCTTCTCTGTTTGGGGTGTCCGTGCGAGGCTGGTATGCGCGGCCGGATGCTCTGTAGGAGCCGAGTCGGCGTCCGAGCTTTCGCCCTCCTCGGCAGGTGGCTTCTTCACTTCTGTATCCTTAACCGCCGTCAGGACCACGTTGGCAAACCTATCCGTTGCTAAGGGAGTGTCAGCAGCCGCCGAACCGAAGCCAACAGGCAGCGATAGCGAGCCACAGCCCAACGCCAGGAGAAAGAGCACGAAAAAACTCAGGTAGGAGATCCTGGCAAACTCGGGCGGGGAAGTCTCCGGCCATCCTCGCCACCAACCAAGGGCGTGCGTCAGTAGCCAGGGGGCCAAAACCATATATAAGAGGACGGTCAAAAGAACCGCCCAAGCCCTGAGGGATAGTCCGAAATCGAGGAGCTTGGAGGACCACAAGGAGATCATGTCATAGTCGAGTGTGGCGCCTGTCTTTCGGAAGTACCAGTGGGAGCAGGTAGTCACGATCACCACGAGCACCGCTGATAGGTGGAAGAGGACTACCGTGGTCCAGCGCAGAATCCCCCTTCTCGTCACGGCGAAGAGGCTTGCCCACAGCAAAGCGTAGCCTAAGTTGAAGAACACATCCGATCGCATGAGATCAAAAGTCGGACCAAACCTGGGGCCGCCGGATTGCGCAGCTAGAACGTCGTAGGCTTTCAAAGCAAGGTTGTAGGCAGCGAAAGGTATTAGGAGACTTAGCAGGTAAACCCAGTCCCGGCGGCTTAGAAGCGTCGTCAAGAAGTCTGAATGTTTAATTCGTTTTCCAAGCACCCCAAAGTGGGGAGATCTTATAAGATTTCGCAAAAATTTAACAGCACTAGCTAACCAGCTAAGGAGAACTTCCACCGCAAATGGAACCGTGTATTGATCGGAGGAATGCTCTACGAGCTAGCGCAGGGAGGGCTACCCTGAGGATGAGCCCGTGGGGCAACCGACCTCACCTACCTTGCCTTGGCGTTCCTTCGATGGCACTCGTGAGGAACTAATTAGACTGCTCGTTCCTTGAGAGCCTACCCTGTACTATAGGGTACCTCGCGGCCACCGATGGGTCCCTGTTCGAACGAGGAGACGTTGGTCCAGCCTTCTTTCTCGTGTCCCTGGAAGTCTCCTCCCTGGCCAGACCTCTTTGTAACATTTTGTATCACTGTAATCTACCAATCGGTTGATAGCTAACCTCATCCTTTTGTCTTTCTACGACCATCCCCTCTACCGATTCCTTTTAGGTGCCCAAAGACCATCATTACCTAACAGAAAAGAACATACACACAAAGGCTCACAAGGAGGCCACACACAAAAATGATCGAGAACCTAGTGGATATAGAGGTTAGCCATCAGGACACGATCTTCGAGGAGATCGAGCGCATCTGCACCATGACCGGCTTTAGAAGCAGGCTCCTGGTTCGCCACACGTCGGTGAAGGGTTCTTCCGCTCTGTGCCTCTGGGGCCTAGCTAGAGAGAGAGAGAGAGAGAGAGAGAGAGAGAGAGAGAAGAATTGTATATATAGTTTACACAAAAAGCTTCAGATGGCTAGTCTCCCAGCTATGGCTAAGCCCCAGACGGCTGCAGGGCAGGGTTCTCCTCCTTCTACTGCCTCCCAGCAGAGTCCTGTTAGCCCTCCAGCTAACAATAATGATAGCGGTGGTGGCGATAATACACCCGCTGGTGGTGGAGGTGGTGATAAGACTGCTACTAACCAACAGACTACCCCTCCTACTATCAATAATAACGTAGGCACTCCTCCTCCTGACAATAATAACCAGAGTGGGACCCCTAACAATAATAAGCAGGAGGAGGATAAGCTCCTTAATAACAACAATAAGCAGGATGGCACCCTTATTAATAGTAATGAGCAAGCCGATCCTAATGATGCTGCTAACAAGCACCAGAACGATCCAACCCTGAATAAAAAGCACCAGCAGCAGAACGTGGTGGCTAAAGAGGTCTCTCAACTCCTAATAGTA
>JAFAPF010000066.1 GCA_019247245.1 Rubrobacter sp.
CAGAGTTGGTCCGGCGTCACCAGGCCATTGTATACCGATCCTGCTACCGCATCCTCGGCGATCGAGAGGACGCCAAGGATGCTAGCCAGGAGGTTTTTATACGGGCTTATAGAAAGTTGGACACTTTTCGGGGGCGCAGCGCCTTTAAGACCTGGATGCTTCGGATAGCGATGAACGTTAGTCTGAATGAACGCAGTCTGCGAAATTTTCCGCACGCAGACATCATCTCGGCGGAGTCTATCCCCGGTACCGATGCCCCCGAAGCGGAATTATTAAAATCTGATGCAACGGCTCAAATCCATAAAGCACTTCAGCTCGTGCAGCCCAACCACCGGGCTGCGGTTGTCCTGCACGACCTCGAGGGGCTTACTTACAAAGAAATCGGAGAGTCCCTGGCAATCCCCGAAGGCACAGCCAAGAGCTGGGTTCATCGAGGACGAGGGCGGCTAAAGGAGTTACTGACGTGAGCATCGAGGAACTCCTACCCGCGTACCTCACTGGCGAGCTTTCAGAAGAGGAGAGGGAGCGCGTGGAAGCTGCTCTCACCGAATCTTCGCGCCTACAGGGCGAACTTTCTCGTTACGAGCGACTCTTCGTTTTGCTCTCAGCTGCGGCGGCCGAGGAAATTCGAGTTCCGACCGACCTGCGGACAAGCATAATGTTGCAGATCACGCTGAGTGCGTATCTGAGCGCGGCGGCCAAGCTGGCAGGCGATCTCTTAGAAACCTATGCAAGAGCTGTTGTCTTTTTCCTGAGGCTGGCTTGAATGGAGGCTATCTTGAATGAGCTCATAGAGGCGTTCGTTGTTTACCTTCCCCGGATAGTAGGAGCGCTCGCACTCGGGGTGCTAGGGTTGGTTTTGGCGGTTTTGATCAGACGGGTTACGCCTTTCGTCCTTAGGCGTCTACAGTTCGACCGGCTCTGCGAGCGTGCAGGCATAACAAGCCTGATGCGCGAGGGCAGTATTCACCATACCCCTACGCAGTTTGCAAGCGTTGTAGTCTTCTACGCCATTCTCGCGCTCGTATTCGTTGCGGCTCTGGCGTCTCTGGGGCTGGATGTCCTGGCCGGCACCTTGAACCAACTCATCTTGTATGCCCCGCGAGCCTTGGTCGCGATCCTGACCCTGATCTTTGGGGCCGCGGCAGCAGGTTTGTTGGCCCAATTAACCGGGCGGGTGCTCTCTGAGGTAGGGGTGAGCCGTACTAGTGGGCTCAAAGGGTTTATCCGGTTCGGTATCATCTTTATCGCGGCGATACTGGCAGCGGCTGTGCTGGGTATCGACGTTACCATCCTTATCGTTATAACCATTATCGGCTTCGGAGCGGCAGCTCTTGCAGCGGCCCTAGCTTTAGGGCTAGGGCTCAGGGAGCTTTCTGAGAACGTAGCCGCCGGCAGGTACCTCTCAGAAGGTATTTCTGAGGGAGACGAGATCAGCCTCAACGGCATCTCCGGAACAGTCGAGCACATAGGCCACGCCATGACTACCGTCCGTGGACCCAACGGACGTGTTTACCTCGTTCCCAATGCGCACTTCCTGGAGCACGTGGTAGAGAAACAAGAACCATCTACGCCAGAGGCATATGAAGATAGCTGACTGCTGATCGTTAGAACCTCGGAGTGCCGAACGGCGTACTTTCCGGCTTGGTGCCCAGTGCGAATCGGCTGCCGGTGCGCCTAAACGTTTCGTGCGAGCCCTTATAAATTGGTCGAGGATCACCCAGCTCCGCTGCAACGAAATTCCCACTACTCCTGTCTACGTGAGAGAAAGACTTCGACGTATTCGTTTGTGGAGCATCTAAAACACCCGTTAGAGAGGAGGAAAGAGGTACTTTAGCGCGGAAAAGGTCGTAGCAAACGACAAAGAAGGAGGATAGGCAAGTAATGGATCGCGAGCAGCGTGGTGACCAGTTTATCGAGGTCGAGGACTTGTACGCTAACTACGAGGTCTACGACAACGCTCGAGAGAAGCTAGGCAAGGTCGACGACCTCTTCGTCGACGAGAACGACCAGCCGGAATACATAGGGGTGAAGACCGGCCTCTTCGGGCTAAGGAGCACTCTGATCCCCTGGGAGATGGTCCGTGTGGATGAGCAGCAGCGTAGGATCGAGGTCTTGGAGTCCAAGTATAGGGTCAAGGACGCCCCAAACTTCGACGAGGATAAGGATATTACTCCAGAGTTCGAGCGAGAGGTTTACTCACACTTCGGGCTGCGGCGTGAAGAGAGCACTGGTGAGCGGGGACGCTACGGTGCGTACTACGACGCTGTGGGGGGACATCATAGTCCCTATGGCGCTGCCACCGATGAGGCGTCCGGCGAGCGGCATCCGGGGATAGCGATGGGCGACGCCGATCGAGAGCGTGGAGAGTTCCGCGAGCACGAGCTGGCGGCCGAGGGGATAACAGAGCCCAAGGATGATCTCAGGGAAGAAGACGAGCTAAGGGTGCAGAGGAGTGAAGAGGAGCTACGGGCTGGCACCCGCGAGCGTGAGGCTGGCGGCGTTGGTGTGCGTAAGCGGGTGAGGACCGAGCGTGAGCAGCTTAGGGTACCCAAGAGGCGCGAGGAGGTGCACGTAGAGCGGGTACCAGTTGAAGAGGGTCGGCAAGCCTCTGAGGCCGAGATCGGCGAAGAAGAGGTCCAGATGCCGGTAACCGAGGAAGAAGTCGTCGTCGAGAAACAGCCGGTAGTTAAGGAAGAGATCCGGGTGAGCAAGGATGTAGTCCAAGATGAGGAGGTAGTCGAAGAGGACGTCCGCCGCGAGGAGGTCGACGTAGACGATGAGACGAGGCGCCGTGACAGGTGAGCCCTCTTCAAGGGTGGTCGGTGGGAGGATAAACCTTCGGGGGTGAGCTCGCTTAGGGAGAAAGCAAGCGGACGGAAGATGACTCCCTCACCCCGCCATCTGGGCTATTTCTAGGTGGGGGCTTGCTTTCGGCTGTATCTAGCTACGGTCCTCGGCTGTCTCTAGCTACAGTCCTATATGTAAACCGTGCGTGGAGAGAGTACGCGCCTCAAAAGCAAGGGTTCCTGACTTAAGGAGATCTGTTTTGGCTAACGAGGAACGCAGCGACCGCCTCGCGGAGGGTGAATACAGCTTCACAGGCTACCAGGTCTACGACCGGCACTACGAGAAGATAGGCAAGGTCGACGACCTGTTCGTCGACGAGAACGACCAACCCGAATACCTCGGCGTGAAGATGGGCTTACTAGGGATGAGAAGCACCCTGATCCCGTGGGAGCTGGTCCGGGTGAACGACAAACGGCGCCTCGTCGAAGTCGCGACGGACAAGGCCACGGTCAAGGAGGGCCCGACCTTC
>JAFAPF010000199.1 GCA_019247245.1 Rubrobacter sp.
ATACTATGATCGAGATCACACATACACATGTAGCTTGACCGTACTTTCACGGCCATAGGGATGCATTCGGTGGGCTGCGCAAGGAGTGGTCGGTAATAACAGAGAGAGGGGAGAGAGGAAGTGGATGCAAAGAAGCCGAAGACCTCGCGGAGAGGGAGGGCCTGGACGTGGCGTATACGTAGCAAGAAGAATCGTGGCGGCTCTCGTTGTCCTGCTCGTGCTCGCCTTGCTAGGTACTTGGGCTTGGCAGAGCCTCCTCACACCAGGGCAAATGCCGGGTTCCGAAGCACTGGAGATTGCTAGCCAGGGTAGCACCGGCACCGAAGAAACCGGTGCAGAAGAAGGCCCTGCCGGCGGTACACGGGAAGAGTTCGTTGGCATACAGGAAGGCCCGAGCGAAGCTTGGAAAGCAGCATCGGGGTCAGCACCACGGAAGGCAGCATCATTGCAAGCCCTAATGTTGCCGGTTTGACAGCTACCGTGATTTCTCCGGCTTCGCCTGTGAAGCCGGTGTTGCCAGCAGCCACTAGGATGGTGTTGCCTGCGACTGGTTCAGGGCTCGAGACCACCCCGAGCACTGCACGGGTTCCCAATGTCCCTGCTGGTAACCCGCCGCAGGTGGTTCAACCTATTCCCTTTGAAGAGGCGCCCCCCTTGTTGGAATCAGAAGCCTTTGAAGAAGTTAGCTTTGAGGACCAGAGTGCTAGCGGCGGTGCGACCGTAACGGCGGGGGGTGCAGTGAGCATCGCCGGTAATGGTGCCATAGCCGGACCTGGGGCTGGGGCTATGGTTGGGTAACTAACCTGGGTCCGGGCTAGAACTAAGAGCAGCTCAGGTCACTCTGCTAAAGTGCTGACCTGCTGGTGTTGCTTCCAGGGCACAAAACACCCTGGACTACACTTCTGCATTCGCTGAGGGAGGGTGATACCTCATAGTTGCAATTAGTGCTAGCCTAGATGATACCGTGCGTGCACTGCACCTGGACTAAGATCTTGGTGCACAACTCAAATTATAGAAGATTTTGAGATCGAGTTCCATGTTCTATTGACGGAAAGTGGCGCGCGGCGGGTAGAATTGGTTAGAGTCTAAAGAGGAGGCCGGACCCCTCCTTCAGCCTCTACGAGTTTCCGAAAAAGCCTTTTAATAAACTGTACCTAGGCTTACCTCTACTCGACCACCCGAGCTGGGAGCTCTCTGCTTACTTAAGGGCTTACTGTTCTCAAGTCTGTGAGTTCCTGGGTCTGTCGTGCGCCAGGGAGAGCAACCTTTCAGCTAACTGGTAGTTTAGGTTATCGCGTCTCGCGTAGCGATCGTACGACGAAGCCGTCGAAGGAGGAGAAAGCAGGCACGTCGTCGAGGGACGGATCAGGTTCCGCGTGGTCCAAGGCGTTTGTTATGGTGACTTGGCCATTGGGGACGATGCTGGCGAGCGCGGAGGACTCAGATGCGGGAAAGTAATTATCGTGTGGTGCTGAGGCGAGCTCCACTGGCGCTACTATATGCTCGCCTGCGGCGAGTGGCGAAAGTTTGTCTAAACCTTCACGCACCTTTGTAGGAAGCTCCATATACAGCTCATCGAAGCGTTCCGGGTCTTCATTGGCGAGCAATTTGACGATGCGTTGTGCTTCTGGGCAGAGGTCGCCAGTAGTAGGGCGAGCGCGGAGCCCAGCGAGGGGGTTCGGGTCGAGGCGATTAATATCCTTCAGTTCCGAACGTAGCTCCTCCCGATCCGTCTCGCACGGCACATTGGCGACTAGTGAGCGAGCTACGACGTAGGAGAGGAAGGGATCAGCCTCGTAGGGGACATAGCGTTTGCCATCCCAGTAGTAGCCGGTGGTGGCGATGTTGAGCACGGTCCGGATGTCTGTGTACGGGGCGATGCCAACCACGGCTGAAATGCGGTCTCTCATGTCGGGGTTCTCGGCGGTCACGAGCGCGAGTGTGGCTCCGGTGGAAACTCCAATGAGGCCGACTCGCCCATCGCGGGCATCAGAAAGGTTGGCAGTGGCACGTGCCGCCTCCAGCGTAGAGGAGACGGTCTCTTCGGTGATCTCGCCGTTCCTGAGCCCCGGAAGATCCGGCACCACAACGAGGTAGCCGGCGCGGGCTAGCCCACGGGCAAGGTTCTGGACCTCTGGGTGCATGCGGCCTTCGGGAGTCGCGCCGTTGACGAAGAGTAGAGCGGGCCATGGTCCCTCGCCCCCTGGTTTCGCGATGAGAGTTGGCATATCGGCGAGAAGCGTATCTTGGACCTGCGGCTCCTCAGTAACGATCTTGACGGTTGGCGTTAGAACAGGTGTCTCGATGACTGACGAGAGCACTACCACCGCTCTGGCTTGCGCCTCGATCCAGGACCAATAAGCGGCAACTAGAAAGACTGCGGTAGTAAGAAGCACCAACCCCAAGAGACGCCACAGTCCGATCTTTGCGCACTTATGCCTCCACCCCTGATCGAATAGAGTCATACCCTCTTGGTCCTCCAGGCTTTAAGCCGCAACGTTTCTCCCTGTGAACACTGGCGTTCGTCCTTCTACTCGGGCTCTTTTGTCATCTATCCTCTCACTTTGACTTGGTTGTTTGTGGAAAACTCTTCGATAACCCCCTAGGGTCGCACGTCCGGGACCCGTAGCAGAAGGATGAGCGCCAAGACCACCATCAGGGCCAGGGCGGCTACGGCCAATCTGTACCCCGTGGATCCCAAATCCTCGAAAATGGTCAGGAGAATAGCTGTGATGAGAGGACCGGTTACCGCAGATAACCTACCAGCCAGAGCATAGAACCCGAAGAACTCACCTAACTTCTCGGCCGGTGACAAAGCCACCAGCATGGCGCGACTCACTGTCCAAGTTGCCCCTAACGCGATTCCCACAACAGGCCCAGCCAAGAGCAGCATCCAGGGCGTAGCGGCAACAGCGGCCAACAAGATAGCTGCCAGCCAAGTGATCAGGATTATAAATAAGGTGCGCTTGGGACCCAGATGATCGGTTATGAAACCGAAGCCTGTAGCGCCTACGGCGGCGAATACCGTTGAGAAGAGCAATAGGTTTCTAATCTCGCTCTGCTCCATCGCGAAGACCTCCCTCCCATAGAGAGACATATTTACAACAGTCGTGCTAGCAGCGTCGGTATAGAGAATCGTAGATAGGAGGAATGGCCCCAGCCCAGGGTAGGTGCGAGCATTGCTTATCGTTGAGTGGACGCCCCGATAAATTGCTTCCAAACTAAGCGGTAGTGGAGCATGAATTCTCTGGTCCGAAACAAAGAAAAAGGAGGGTAGGCTGAAGAGCAGATACAGCGCCGCCGTTGGCAAAAATGCGTTGGAGTTTAAGGCACTGGTTGTCCGTATCCACCCGCCGAGGGTTCCTAGGAGGGACTGTATCTCGTTTGGGCTCGTAACGAAGGGTGTAATTAACAGGAGGGCAAAGATAGTCCCTACGTATCCGGCCGCCACACCGTATCCGCTTACTCGACCAGTACCTCGCTCAGGCGATACGCTTGGCAAGAGTGCATTGTAAAAAACCTGCGCTGACTGATAGGCGAAATTGGCAGCGATAAACAGTGCCGCCGCCGCTACAACAGTGCCAGAGAAGCTGAGCCCTGCCGTAGAAACAATCGCAAGGATTGTAAACACAATGAGGTAAATTCGGCGGCGCTGTCGAAGGTCTGCCACCGCGCCGAAGGCCGGCGCAGTTAGGGCAACCAGGACCATCGAAGCTGCTGTGATGTAGTTAAAGAGATTGGCCCCAGCCCCCAACTCATCTCCTAGCCAGAGTGGGAAGAAGTAGCTGAGGATACTAACCGAGAAGATAGTGCTTGCGAAGTCATAGAGGATCCAGGACCACACGGCGATAGAAGGTGCGTGCTGAGGAGACTTCGGTGTTGCGGAACTATTCATACCGACTTTTTGTACCGTCCGAGTCCGATTCTGCGCAGCTCAGAGCAGCTGCTGATCGAAGTCGATGGGGCGCGTCTGCGATGAGGGCTTACGCTTAATAACAAGGATAACGCTTAGAGCGTGTTTGGTAAAGGTAAGGGCTAAGCCTTTCTGGTGTTCCGGCGTATGCAGAGAACCTATCTGATAGGTCTCTCTAGTAGAAACGCTTCGACAACTGAGGACGCTGGCCGGCAAAAAACAGTTCACATGAGGATGTTCCCCATGCAAAAGAAGCAGATTCGGCTCCTCCAAGGCCAGCCCTATTACTTACCAAACAGGCTCTAAGCCCTCGAACAGAACTGCCACCAACACGTAACG
>JAFAPF010000208.1 GCA_019247245.1 Rubrobacter sp.
AAGGCTCGACACACCCAGCGACCGGCGGGGTGACTTCAAGAGCCTTATGCGCGAGGTTCGTTGGGAGCTCGATCGCGCAGGCTTCAGCCACGTGAAGATCTTCGCCTCCGGGGGCATCGACACGGCGGACATACTAGAGCTGAACCCTCTGTGCGACGCCTACGGCGTTGGGGGTGCTATCGCCGCCGCCCCTATGATCGACTTCTCGCTCGATATTGTCGAGGTCGACGGCGAACCCCGGGCTAAACGGGGCAAATGGAGCGGACGCAAGCGTCTCCTAGAGCTTAACGACGGCTCCCACAAGATCATCCCCGCCGAGGCCGTCCCCTCGGAGGGCGCGAAGAACCTGCTGCAACCTCTCGATGAGCTGTACGCTTACCCACCGGACGTCTCCTCCCTGCGCGAAAGGGTCCTCGAGCAGCTCGCCACCGGCGGCTTCCATCTTTGAGGAAGCCTCCGCCATGCACGGCCAGGAGGGTGTTTTCACGTTTCCTTGGAGACGATAACCAGGTAGTAGCTGCATTCCCCCTCCCCCGCGTTATCGAACCTGTGTGCAACATCGGCCTCGAAATAGAGGGCGTCTCCTTCGTTCAGAAGGTACTCCTCGCCGCCAAGAATAACCTTCAGGCGTCCCTTCTCTACCAGCACGTACTCCTCGGTCCCTTTCCGGTATGGTGGAAGTTCACCGGAAGTCGACCCTTCAGCAAAGGCGATCCGGACGAACTCGGCACCTTGGCCTCCGAAGGTCGGGGAAAGTAGCTGCCGCTCGAAGCCAGTCCGCAGATCCTGCACCACCGGTCGTCGATCCCTGGGCACCATGACTACCCTACGTGGCTCTTCGGGCCCTAGAAGCTCCGAAAGGTCGACGCCCAACCCCTCCGCAACCTTCGCCACAACCAGCAGCGTGGGATTTTTCTCGCCGCGCTCCAGCTTGGAGATCATCGCCCGACTGACCGTCGAGCGCTCCGCAAGCACCTCCAGCGTTAGCCCCTTCACCTGACGAAACTGTCGTACCCGCTTCCCCAACCCCCCGCCGGAAACCAAGTCCATCACAGAATCACGTTTTGATCCCTGCCTACACATCAGTAGAAAAATTCTACTGATATAGAAGATGAAATTTCAGACGGCTACCAATCGTATGTTTGGGGCCGCCGATTGGCGAGCGCGGGGAAATCAGTACGACACTGATCCAGATAGTCGAGGTCGAGCGTTGCGAGGGAGTATCCGTCGTGGTCGGGGCACGTGGCGAGGAGGGTGCCCCAAGGGTCTACGATCATACTGCGCCCGTAGGTCCACCGCCCGTCCGCTTTGCGCCCCCACTGGGCCGGTGCGATGACGTACGCCTGGTTCTCGACGGCCCGCGCTCGGAGAAGGAGCTCCCAGTGATCCTTGCCAGTTAGAAGCGTGAAAGCGGAGGGTACCGCCAGGACCTTAGCGCCTTTGAGTGCCAGGAGGCGATACAGCTCAGGGAAGCGCAGATCGTAGCAGACCGAAAGTCCGAGCGTCGTAACACCTGCCTTGGCGGTGACAACTTCGCGCCCCGGTGCGATGATCCTGCTCTCGAGGTACTCTCGGTCTGGTGCCTTGACGTCGAAGAGGTGGATCTTGCGGTACACGGCAACGAGCTCACCGGAGGGGTCGAAGAACGTCGAGGTGTTGAAGAGCCGCTGTGCATCGGGAGCACCCTCGAGGATTGAACCACCAAGCAGCCACATATCTAACTCGCGAGCCAGAGCGCCCAAGAACTCTGTGGTAGGGCCGGGGATGGGCTCTGCGTTCTCCCTATAGACCTTCTCCAAGCCGTGACAGCTCCAGAGCTCCGGCAAAGCTACGAGCCGCGCTCCGGCCGAAACGGCGTAACGGACCAGACGCTCCGCGGTCTCGAAGTTCTGTTGTTTTTCCGGCGTCGAGGACATCTGTATCGCAGCTGCGGTTATCTTGCGTCTTTCTGCCAAGCTACCATCCTTCGCTATATCAGGTGGCGTACTGGACCCTGCGTAATGCACCTTCGAGCTCGCCTGCAGAGACAGGTGTCGCGCCCGCGCGGCGTACGCTGATACCGCCAGCCACGTTCGCTAGATGCGCGGCTTCGAGGTAGCTACCACCGCTCAAACGGGCGAGGGTAAAAGCGGCAACAACGGTGTCGCCGGCGCCGGTGACGTCGAAGACCTCGCTCCTGTTTGTCACAGGTATGCGCACCGGATCGGACTCAGGCTCGAAGAGACCCATTCCGTCGGCACCGAGGGTAATGAGGAGGGCTTCGGCGCCAAGCTTCGCGCACAGGCTCGTGCCGACCGCCTCGATCTCAGCCTCACTTTTTACCTGTATCCCTGAAGCTTCCTCGGTTTCCTCTAGGTTGGGGGTCGCGGCCGTGACACCCGGGTAGTCGAGTAGCCGGTGACGGGAGTCCAGGCCCACATACCGGCCCCCGGTGAGATGAATAACTACCCGTGCAATCGTCTGGGTAACGGTGCCCTGACCGTAGTCCGAAAGTACGAAGCCGTCCACTTCACCCGCCAGATGCTCGATTCGCCGTATGAGCTCGCCTTCGGCTGCAGCGTCGGGTGCGCCGGTACCGAGCCTGTCCACACGTAGCAGATGCTGACCGAGACCCCCACCGTGCGTACCCCCAGCAACGATACGGGTCTTGGTTACTGTGCAGGACTCAGGGTCTCGTACTACCGCGTCCGTCAAGCAGCCGGTTCGACCGAGCATCTCAAGGAGCTTATCACCGTTTGCGTCGGCCCCTACCCAACCGGCCGGGATGACCTCGGCTCCTAAAGCCACTAGGTTCGCGACGGTATTGGCTGCGCCGCCGAGCCGATACTCGTCCCGCTCGTGGTTGAGTATGAGTACGGGGTACTCACGCGAGATACGTCCTGCGTCCCCCACAAGGTAATGGTCCAGCATAAGGTCACCTACCACCATCACACGCAACCTCTGGAAGCCATTTAGTAGCCCCAGCAGTCGGTCCCGGAACTCTGCCTCCACTAAGAAACCTCTTCCCCCATACTCAAAAAGTCGGCTCCCAGAGACAGCAAGGAGGCTTAACAAGTCTGTTCATTGCTAACACTTTCGTCACGCGCCGAGATTAGCAAATCTTGCCGTCCGAGTTCTCAAACCTGCCAAGCTACTTGATGCACGACTATAGCTTCTCGTATTCTTCGTACCCGGAGTAGTCCGCCGTCTCATCCCAAAGCGCAGCTTCCAGGACATGCTCTGGCCGAAGCTCAGGAAGCGCGAGGTAGTATCTGGCCACCTCCAGGACGGCCGCCAGAGGAACGAGGCCGACCAGCTCGGTCGACTCAACTTTAGCACCCCGCCGTTCGGCCGAACGACGGACGGCTTCGAGAACGACAGGGACCGGGGTTCGCTCCAGTTCCGTAAGGTTCATCGAGACCTGCGCCCGTCCTCCAACCAGAAGACCCAAAGCCCTGACACCCGGAAGACCACCGCCGCGTTCGCGGACCTCGTTGGCTATCGCGCAAGCCAGCTTTACGTCATCGACGTCGAGGTAGGCGTTGAAGGCAACAAGAAAGGGGCGTGCTCCGACCGCAACTGCCCCGGAACGCGGAGGGATCTCCTTTGGGCCAAAGTCGGGCTTCCATTTTGAGCCTCCCACGCGAGCCGAGAGCCCTTGGTAACCGCCACGGCGGACGTCGACAAGGTTCTTCCGATAAGGGGCGCTCGCGGCAGCGCCGTAGAGGTAGATGGGAAGGCCCAGAGCCCCTAGGCCTTCCC
>JAFAPF010000216.1 GCA_019247245.1 Rubrobacter sp.
TTTGGTTCAGCGTCTCACCGATCTGCGCAAGGTTGAGCGCGCCGGTGCGTCCGTAGATCAAACCGATACCGCCCAGCACAAGGAAGCTACCGACGCTATTAGTAACGGCAAAGTTTATCGAGCCTTCGATCGGCGGGCGATGACCAATCTCGTGGGCGATCAAGGCGATGGCCGAGACGGTCATGAGCTCTAAGAACACGAACATGTTAAAGAGATCGCCGCTCAAGCTGAAGCCCACCATAGCGGCCAGAAACACGAGCATAAGCGCGTGGAAGATGTGGCTTACGGACTCGAAGTAGCGCCAGCAGAAGAGGAGCGCCGCACTCATCAGCAGCCCCGCGAAGGCAGCCAGGCCCGCACCTAAGGGGTCGATCACGAACGAGATCCCCAGCGCGATTCCCCCCCGCGGCTGCCAACCTCCAAACCAGTAAACGATGGTTCCATCTAAACGATGGTTCCATCTGCAGAGCGAGCGAGCAACACGGCGCAGAGCATGGTCACGGCTACCGCGGCGGCTAGAGACACGATGTCGGCTACACGACGTCGAGGGAACGACGCCGTGGCGGCAAGGGCGGCGGCCACCAGTAGAGGGATCGCTACCGGCAGCACGGGCAGGCTCATCCCATCAGCCCTTCATGGCGGCGATTTCGTCAGGGTTAACCGTGCCGAACCGCTTCTGTGCCTGCAGCGCCAGGCCAAAGAGGAGTGCGCTCACGGTCGCCTCGACGACCACGTCGGTAAGGGTAAGCGCCTGGACTACCGGATCCACGATAGGCGTGTCAGGCGGGATGTCAGCAAACACAGGTGCCTGCGCCCCGGCGAGGTAGCCGATCGCGAGCAGCAAGACGTAGCTCGAGGACTGGACCACCGTCAAGCAGACGATAAGGTGGACGAGGTGCCGGCTCGTGACGATCCCGTATAGGCCGACGAGGAAGAGCCACGCGGCGACCGCATAGGGTAGGAAGCTCATTCTTCACCCAGGCCCGATATGAACTGCTGATCCAAGAACTCCGAGATAAGCAAGACGAAGGCCCCCGCGACCTCGAGCCCGACCGAGATGTTGAGCAGCGGGATCATCCCCGAAGAGAGCAACGTGCCCGGTTCACCGAGCGGTAGGAAATTGTAGAGGAATTCCGAGCCAGCGATCAGCCCTCCCAGGCCGACGAGCACGAAGCCAGCGGCCCCACCAGCATCGGCCAACTCGACGAGCGGTATCGGCCGGACCCGCCTCATAGCCGGGTAGCGCCCGGCGAGGGAAACGAGTATGAGCGCAGCGGCAAGTATAACACCGCCCTGAAAGCCTCCCCCGGGCGTGATGTGCCCGTGGACGACTATATAGATGCCGAGCACGACGAGGGGGCCGACTAGCGCGAGCCCCAGCACGCGCAGTGCATCGCTAGCCTCACGGCGCCGACGGTGAACCGGGTACTCCTCCTCCTCTTCTTCTTCGGTACGCTCGCCACGTAGCTCGCGCAGGAGTATGACGAGTCCCATGACCGCAGCGAAAAGGATGTACTCCTCCCCCATGGTGTCAAACCCCCGATAGTCGAACGTCGTCGCGCCCACCGCCTCCGTCGTATGTCGCTCGCTCATAACGATCTGCCCAAGCACGATACCGTACGGGCCACGGTAGTCGCCGAAAGAGGGCAGGCCCGAAAGGCCCCAGACGAACAGAAAGCCGAAGATCGCCGCTGCGACTAGGAAGAGCACGCGGCGAGAGCGCATGGTCACTCGTCTGGCCTCTGCAGTCGGGCCAGCTTGGCCAGCGTCAGGACGATCATCGAGGGCAGTGCGAGGGAGCCAACGACGATCTGCGACAAGGCTACATCAGGGGCCTGAAAGGCGAAGAAGAGCAAACCGAGCAGCAAACCAAAGACACCGGCGACTATCGACTGTCGCAGTGGGTCCCGGACCAGCACCACGGCCGTACCCCCCAAAGCAACCAGTACCAGGAGCACGCCCTGCAAAACGGTCACGGTTCCTCTACCTCATGCGGCCGAGCTTGTAGCTCTCCGTGCTCCCGCAGGCGAGCGGACCGTGCCGTCACATGCACGAGCACCGGCGAGACAATGAGCAAGACAGCGGCGATCAGGACGGCCTTCGTGCCGATCTGCGAGAGCAATCCCTCACGTACCACAACGGCGGCCGCGATCAGGACTGCGCCGAAACTCGCCGGACCAGTATAGTGTAGGCGGTCGTAGACACCGCTCATGACAAGCACTCCGAGACAGCAGATAAGCTCGGTTCCAACCCCAAGGATCAGCAGCACCACCACCAGCATATCTGCTATGGTCATATCTCGCGCTCCACGTACCGCACAAAGGCTAGCGCGCCGACGAACGAAAGCACAGCCAACATGAGCGCCAAGTCGACGAACGACTGCCGCTGAAAGCCCTCGGCAAGCAGTAGGAACACGAGCGCAGAGATCACCCCGCCCAGCTCGAGCGCGACCAACCCCTCCATCGCCGATCCCCTCAAGGACACCAGAAGGCACGGTACAATGCCGCCGAGCACGAGCACGATGGCGGCCAGAACCCACGCGTTCATCCCAGCTCCAGAGGATCGATGCTTCTCGGCTTATCAGGTTCGGGCACGAGCTGGTGAACGAGGATAAGGTTGCGCTCACGGTCGATATCGAGAACGTAAGTGTTGGGGGCAAACGAGCCTACACCCTTGGCGATAGCCCGACGAGCGGCCGCTTCGGAATCTTCCCCGGCAGCTCGGAACGGGACCGCGCGGAAGGAGCCGCCTACGGACTGTCGCATCACGAGTCGGCGCCATAGCATGACGACAAGAACACCAGTATCGAGCGCAGCTTGTGGCGGCAGACGCCATAACCCGAGCGCCCAACGCAGACGCGGGCGGAAGGATACCAAGCGCTGGGAGCGAACCGTGGTCGCCGCGGCCGCACCTATCGCTGCGGCGGCTGTGCCCGTCACTAGCTCGGACACATCGATTGAGTCCACCACCAGAAGGAGATACAAGCCGGTAAGGATGATCCAGGATAAGACCCAGAAGATAAGCTGATCCAGGCCCCCCGGCGTCATCTCCTCCAACATACCCCTATTATGGCCCTGACGCCCGCCCATCGCACTTTCCTCCACCACGTTGCGCGCCGCTCCAGCATACTATCAGAATCAACGCTGGTTTCGCATTGTGTGAGTCACAGGTGGAGATACGGGCCCTAAGTAAGAGGCGTTGCTACACCTCGTAGTCCAGGGATCTTACCTGTATTCTCAAGCCCCGATGGATGGTCAAGGGGGAAGCGCAACTCTAGCCAGCTTCTCCATCCTCTTCTTGAGCGGCGTTCGCCACGTCCCCAACAGTGATGTACCCGTTGGCATCGGTACCCTCGACGGTGATCAGGACCACCCCGAGCTCCTCTGCTCTGTACCGCACGGCGCCGGTGACCCTTGCTTCGGCGGCAGTATTCTCCACGTCCTCGACAAGGATGTTTCCTTCTGAGCCTGTGCCCTCTACTTAGGAGAGGTACACATCCAACTCCTCGGCTTTACGCCCGGCGTCTTCCATGGCCTCTACCTGGTCGCTCTAGGTGCGTCTCTAGAGGGTGTTATGAACTTCTACGCTGGAGCCAGTAGCATGCGGCCATGTCGAACCGAAAGCCTTATCCCAGCGACGTATCCAACGAAGAATGGGCCTTTGTGGTTCCGTACTTGACGCTAGTCCGCGAGAGGATGTGCCCCAACGCACCCACGACGTTAGAGAGGTCTTCAACGCCTTGAGGTGGATTGTGCGTGCGGGTGCTTCTTGGCGGATGCTGCCACACGACTTTCCTCCGTGGGAGACTGTCTACCAGCAAACAAGGAGGTGGATAGCCGCCGGGGTCTTTGAGGCGATGGTCCACGGCCTCAGAGCCTTGATGCGCCTGGCCTCCGGTTACAGGCCCGAGCCTTCAGCGGCGATCCTCGACAGCCGCACGCTGCGCTCTTCACCCGAAAGCGGACACCGGGCCGGCTACGACGGTGCCAAACGCAAAAAGGGCTCGAAGGTGCATGCAGCCGTTGATACTTTAGGATACCCGCTCGCCCTGCACGTCACTCCGGCCGACGAGCAGGACCGGGCGCAGGTGAAGGAGCTGGCCGAGGCTGTGCAGGAGGCGACCGGCGAGTCGGTAGAGCTAGCCTACGTAGACCGGGGATACACCGGGGAGGACCCGGCCGAGGCAGCGGAGGAGCACAGCACTCGGCTGGAGGCGATCAAGCGGCCAGAAGCTAAGCGGGGCTTCGTGCTTTTGCCGAGGCGGTGGGTGGTCGAGCGCGATTTCGCGTGGGTCTCGCGCTTTCGGCGTTTAGTCAAGGATTACGAGCGGCTGCCTGCCACGGTGGCTGGGGGCTGCACTTCGTCGCTTTCGCATGCCTCTTCCTCCACCGAGCGATCCCCGTATTCGGGACGAGTTCACAACACCCTCTAGGCAAGGTCACCGTTGAGAGCATTCTTGACCTGGGATACAACCATGGCGAAAGCGGCAGGCTCGGTTGCGGCGAGGTCAGCCAGAATCTTGCGGTCCAGATCTATCTCGGCCAAACGCAATCCGTGGACAAACTGGGAGTACGAGAGCCCATGCTCCCGCGCTCCGGCATTGATCCGCTGGATCCAGAGCGACCGAAAGTCTCTCTTGCGCTGCTTACGCCCCACGTAGGCGTAAACACCGCTCTTCCAGACCTGCTCCTTGGCCCGCCTGTACGAGCTCTTCTTCGTCCCCCGATAGCCTTTGGCCTGCCTGAGGATTTTCCTACGCTTCTTGTGGGCGTGGACGCTACGTGCCGCGCGAGCCATCTAGCGTACTCCCAGAAGGCGCTTGATGCGCTTCTCGTCGGACTTATGCACCGCGGTCTCGGCGTTCAGGCGCCGTTTCCGCTGAGAGCTTTTCTTTTCCAGAATGTGGTTATGGCCGCTTCTGCGACGCTTGAGCTTGCCCCTCTTCGTAACCTCGAAACGGCCGGCAACACCCTTGTGGGTCTTCATCTTCGGCATCTGCTATCTTCCTCCACGTTTTCCTTGTCCATCTTCCATCAGCAAAAAGAGGCTCGCGGCACGGGAGTAGCCGGTTCGCCTCGCTACGATGCCAGCTATTGTAGCAAAACGTTGCATTAGTTGCATTAGCTATGGTCCTAGCCGGGAGCTGCGCTTTTCTGCTTTCCGGTCTCGCCTCTCGGAGTCGCATCTTTCTTCGGACCTATGACCATGACCATGTTGCGTCCGTCGAGGTTCGGCTGGCTCTCGATACGCCCTAAGTTCTCAAGATCGCTGGCGAGCCTGCGGAGGAGTTTCTCGCCCAGCTCCGGATGCTGTACCTCACGGCCGCGGAACATAATCGTGACCTTTACCTTGTCGCCGCCTCTCAGAAAGCGCTCGACGTGAGCGCGTTTGGTGGCGAAGTCATGGTCGCCTATCTTCGGCCGGAGCTTTATCTCCCGCACGTTGATATTAATCTGCTTTTTGCGAGCGGCTTTGCGAGCCTGTTCCTTCTGGTATCTATACTTGCCGTAGTCCATAACCCGGACCACAGGTGGATCTGAGTTCGGTGCTACCTCCACGAGGTCCAGGTCGAGCCTCTCGGCGTAATCCATGGCGTCTCTTATGTGCTTGATCCCTAGCTGCTCTCCACTCTCGGAAATGAGACGTACCGAGCGGGTTCTGATCTGGCCGTTTATTCTCGTCTCTTCTTCTGCGGCTACTGTGCACCACTCCTTCCAAAATAGGACCTGCGGGGCCGCCGAACCCTCGAAGACGACTTGCTAAAAGCAACCGAGCGTACGCAGGCCCCTGCGTACGTAATGGATTATACCTCCGCGAAGCTACCGTCGTCTATAAGAATCACGCGCCAACCTCTTCGCGCACACGGAGCGCAAACTCCTCGACTTTGAGGGCCTCCTGTGTCCTCCCTTCACCCCTTTTGCGGACGTTGACCTCTCCTTCTCCAGCCTCTCTGTCACCAACGACGAGGAGGTACGGTACCTTCTGCCGGGCATTCTCCCGGATCTTCTTCTGCATGCTCATGAGTGCGTCGTCTACCTCGACCCTAAGGCCCTGTGCCGAAAGCTTCTCCTTCACCCAGCAGGCGTAAGGGAGATGGCGGTCGGCGACCGTGATCACCACCGCCTGCACCGGCGAAAGCCAAACCGGAAAGGCACCACCGTAGTGCTCGATTAGGATGCCGAAGAAGCGCTCCATACTACCCAAAAGAGCCCTGTGAACCATGTACGGACTATGCGCTTGTCCGTCCTCCCCAATGTATTCAAGGCCAAAGCGAGCCGACATATTAAAGTCGAACTGAATGGTGCTCAGCTGCCACTCGCGGTCCAGCGTGTCGTTTACCTTCAGATCGATCTTAGGCCCGTAGAATGCCCCGCCGCCTTCATCTAGCTGGTAAGGGACGTCGTGGGCCTCAACCGCCTTCCGCAACGCCTCAGTCGCCCTGTTCCAATCCTCCTGATCTCCCACGTACTTCTCCGGGCGCGTGGCAAGGTAGGCCGTGAAATTGCTCAGATCGAAAGCCCGTAAGATAAAGAGCGAGA
>JAFAPF010000217.1 GCA_019247245.1 Rubrobacter sp.
AGCGGTTAGCAAGAGAGCGAGAGCAGTCGTATTTAGCACGAGAAGAGTTACTAGAGAAGCTAAGAGAGATTAGCGAAGGGATAGGAGGTGGTAGTAGAGGTTTTGGCAGGAGACGGGGTGATCAAAGCCCTCCGGAAGGGATGTAATAGCCTTGCCTCTATCTTAGAATCCATCCGGAAAGCCTCGTAGCCAAGCTACTTTCCTCATCGTCGCTCGTGACATCGCCACGTAGATTTGCTCGAAAGCCTGCTTGCCTATAGGATCATCGTTGTCTCCTGACAGCGTGTTGCACTGATATTGAGCCAGTAAGTAGTTTGCTCTCTTCGAAATGCAGTGTTTGATGGGACCTGCCATCTTCCTGTCGCCTAGATCTACTAAGACTAGGCATCTATACGCCTACCCCATGCTCTATAGGTCAACTTCACTGCAAAGTACTGTGAACGGTTCATACTTATCGCTGGTAATAGTCTGGAAGCCTTCTTTAGTGACAGCGGCCAGAGCCAGAGTCCGTGAACGTCTTGCCTTCCACAGGAACGAACTGCCAATCATATCTGGCTGGATACAAGGTGAGCTTCAGAACCCCGAAAGTGTCAGCGTTACGCACCTCGCTGTTAGGCTTGATTTCTTCAAACGGGCGAAGATTAGCCCCGCCGGTACCCACCACGAACTCTCGGATGCCTCGTTCCGAATCCGCCGTACCGTTCGGGTCTTGAGGTGCGAACCGTTCGTAATCGTGATCATGGCCGTTCACAACTATATCCACGTTCGCTGCGTAAAGAGCCTCCCAGGTAGGCTCCATCCTGGCGTCGTTACCGTGGGTACCCGAGCTAAAGAACGGATGGTGCCAGTAGGCCAAGGTGCAGGTTTTGGAGTTAGCAGCTAAATCTTCCTTGAGCCACTCCAACATAGGCGAGTCATCTCCGCAGCCACCCACGTTCTCGCACATACTGTTGAGGACCACTATGTGCCACTCGCCCAGGTTGTAGCTGTAATAGCCCTTGCTCGAGTCACCTGCGGCTGCTCCAAAGTAGTTGAAGTAGCCGGAAGCATTCGCTGTGTAGTACTCGTGGTTGCCTGGGGCCGGATACGTTCTCGCCTTATGACGACCCCAGGTAGGTTCGTAACACCCTTTAAACTCGGTATCCGTTCCAGATTCATATGCCTCGTCCCCCGCAGCAAAGACTGTACCAGTTATTCTGTCGAGTAGCCTGGCCGTAGCCTCACCATTAGTGCTACCGGCACCTTCGGCATGGACGCAGTCGGCTATGTCTCCCGCACCGACTAGCGTCTCTGCGTTGGACGGCGGCGGAGCAGATAGTAAGCCGTTAGTGACGACAAAGAACACTACCACGGCGACAAGCAATAGCACCAACACGACGGCGACTAAGGCCCTCGGAGCGCCCATCTCTCGAGAAACCTCCTAAGCTAGCGATTTCAGTCGCGGCTGGCCGTATCTGCTCAGACTAGCGGCGGCCTGCACCATCAATGTTCTGTAGCTCTGAAAGCCATCGCGTCACTACTGCGGCGAGCTCGTTTGCCGGGCGGCACCCATTCAATAGATGTAGATCTTTGATCTCACCGAGACGTGCTTCGTAACTCTCGAGCTGACGGCGGATGATAGCATACACTCCGAATATATCCTCTGGCTTCCGAGCCGTAGCCACCTCCGCCGGTACGCTCAGATAGACAGACAGCAGAGGCTTCGGGAGACCCAGCCGAACCACGGCGTAATGTAGACGAAGGTCCACGCCTTCGTAAACGAAGTCGAGCGTTACCAGCGTGTCGAGAAGATGACGGTCGTATAGGACGATCCCACGGCTCATCAGATGTTGGCGGTGGACGTCCACCAAGAACGAGAGGGTCACCAGCATCGCCCATATCCAGCCGAGAATGCCGCGGCGCGAGGCCAACCCACCTGCAGGCGTACCTTTGGCGACCAGCTCAAACCCTGGTGACGGATCCTGGCCAACAAGCCTCTTGGCGGCTTGAGCCAGGCCATTCACCCATCCGAGCCTCATGCCGGGCCGGGCCCAGACGTAGCCGACCGGAACACCCGCTCGGTCCAGGTTTCGTGTCACCAACCGACTCAGCGTGGACTTACCCGAACCATCGACCCCGCTCACGGCCACGACCAGGCGTGGCCGCAGTGCGGACCTTAAGATCGCCAAGCCCTCGCGAAACCGGCGCCGCACCGGGGAGCTCAAGGAGCCCGGTGCCTCCCCTATGTCCGGACCATCCCTCCATGGTGCGAGAGCTTGGCCGCCGAGCCCGGCCTCTATCCGAGCCGCAACGTGGATCACCGGATCATCGACCGGCAACGTATAACCGCTGCGAAGCAACGCTCGAGCCTCTAGAACCTCTCGAACCCGCACCTCGCCCCGTCGTCGGCATCGATTGAGCAGCGTGGTAACCGGGTCGGGCGGCGACCCGAGATGAAGATCGACGCTTGCCAGGACCGTTCCATCTTCCGTCACGGCCCACTCTCCCCTACTTAGGGTTCCGAGGTAATGCAAGAGAGGGTCCAGAGGGACCCATCCTAGGGCTTCCAGCCGCGCCGGCTTCGGCCAATCTTGCAAGTGTAGGTCGATATCCCGCGACCATCCCGGGCCTAACGGAGAGGTACGAACGCCGTCTGGGAGCAGAAGGTCCGCGAGCGCCTCTGAAGCGAGGGCGGCGGCGCGTTCGCGCGCGGCTGCCTGCTCAGGATCGGGTATCCCGTTCGCAGCTCGAAGCGAGCGGGGTACGCGCCCGAGAAGCTCGTCGTCCTCGGTACTCATCAAAACGTCTCCACCAACGTGCTAGCCCGGGCGACGGTGGCTGACACCCGCGTTCTAAGGTCAGTTGAGTATGCGTTCATCGGGATGGCACGCCGCCTACTGAGTAACGTTTGAGCCGCTCGACCAGCCTCCCCGGGATCGCAAGCAGCGGCATCGGGTCGCGCAGCGAGAAGATTGCATGAGTAGTGTCCCGCTGCGGTACAAACCCCCGAAGTGCTTGCCGGCGTTCGCCGCCTTTGACCAGCATTCGCGCTAGCGCACGCACGTCCTTGCTCTCGTGACGAAACCGCACGCCGACGCGGTAGCCACGCACCTCCGGCCGCCGGCCGAGAAGCAGATCTACCCAGATAACTGGCAAGTTCAGCCCGGCAGCGACCGCGAGCGCCAGCGAACCGTAGATGCGCGGGTTGAGATCGATCAGGTAATGTTTGCCATCCGAATCGCGGATGAACTGCGCCTGGAAGAGGCCGCTCCAGCCGATCGATTGCAGCAGGCGACTAAGGCCCTGTTCTAGCTCCAGGTTCGGCGGCACCGTCTCGGCATAGGAGCTCACTCCCGCGGGCTCCGGCCAGATTCGCACCGAAACCTGGTGCAGAGCGCAGACAAGCGCGCCCTCCCAGCTAACCCCTGAGACGCTGGTGAGTCGCCCGGGCGTGTATCGTTGAACGAGGCCCTCCCCGTCCGGGAGGGCCTTAATCGCCTCTCGAGCTGCCTGCTCCGAAGAGACGTAGCGTGCGGAGAGGGCCGATATCGTACCATCCGGGTTACGAATCCGGCTGCGCAGCGGTTTCACGATCGCGGGAAACCCGAAAGTGTCTAGCGTTTCGTCCTCACCATGGATAACCTTCGCGGTAGGCGGTATCCGCAGCCCCGCCGCCGCGGCGAGCTCAGGAAGCATACCCTTGTCGGTGGCCCGCTCGACGCTTTTGCTCGAAGGAACGCCGAGAGCGACCCCCGGAAAGTCGTCGTCGCGACCGGCTAAGATGGGGAGGTGGATCTCCGCGCTCGGTAACACGGCTGCGACGGACAGCCGCGTGGCAGCGGCGGCAAGCTCACGCACGAATCCCTCACTGTCGAAGCTAGGGTCGGGAACCGATACGGTTCCGGCCGTTGCCCGTGAGCGGGCAGCGTAGGTTCCCAGCTGGTCGACTGCGAGCCAGGGCGCGTAGCCGATGGCGCGCAGGGCGCGCACCGCGGCGAGGATACTGTAGTAGTCGTCCGCTGCGAGTAGGACCGGGGTGAGCTTGGGGGGCAGGGTCACACCCCGTTGCTTCTTGTAGCCCAGCCGGTGCGGCTGCTTATCTTCCATGGTGATGTACTCTGACGTAGCTCGCTCAAAAAACCTTCCTGCTCGCAGAGACGCGCTTGGTTCAGCGGGAGCCGCTCACCACACCTTCGTTACCCGGGCAGCTCCGTACTTCACGATACGATATATGTCCGAAGCATTCCTAATCCAGAGCGGAGCATCTTCCGAGTAGTA
Source organism: Rubrobacter sp. (assembly GCA_019247245.1). Classification (GTDB taxonomy): domain Bacteria; phylum Actinomycetota; class Rubrobacteria; order Rubrobacterales; family Rubrobacteraceae; genus Rubrobacter_F. The sequence continues at coordinate 4,258 of JAFAPF010000217.1, forward strand.
CAAATACCTCTTAATCCTGGAGCGCAGGGCGTGGTACCCCGCGTAAGGGCCATAGGAGATCGAGCTTCGGCCGAGGATCATTCGGCAAGTAGGGATTGTCTCAGAGCTCCATCGCTGCTTGTATGGTTCCTTTCCCGCTCCTAAGTCGAGGAGCTTGCTATTCCTGCCCCGTGCGATGCTTACCCCATCCCAGATAAGAAGGGTGCTGAACTGATATCGCTGAAGAGCTTGCTGGCCGGCGCCGAGCATATAAACCCCAATGTAGTTTCGCCCAAAGATCAAAAAATGCGAAACGATCGCCTCTCCGCCTCGCCGGAGTTCGGATATCGCTCCCAACCCGCGGGCTGTCATCCGACTGATGGCGGTTTGCAAATGCGCCTCGAACCTTCGGGTCCAGTGCTCCGGACCAGTCTCTCTCCACCGCTCTCTCCATTGCTCCCGGCTCAAGGCCACTAGACGGCGTGCTGCCTGCTCTGCTTCATCCGTGCCCACTAGCTCGCTACGAACGCTATCCGCCTCGGCCCGACGTAGGGTTCGTCGGGCCGTACTGCGGAGGTTCCTGCTCAAGGAGCCAAGCAGCTCGTCCCAGGGTCTGGCGTCTATCACCGGAGAGTTATCCTGCCAGAGGCGAGTTCGAGGCCCAGCCCAGCCCTCAAAAATGCCCCAGGCGGCAGCCTCCGGGCGCAGCGGCTGGAGGTCGACCACGTGCCAATCGTCCATCTGCTCAAGCGCTTGCCTCCCCACCTCCGAAACCCAGGCCTCCCATCCCTGTCTCGCCAGCAAGTCTTGATAATTTGTCGGACCGGTGCCGATAAACAGCAGCCGTCCGAAGCCTCCCTTGCGCTCCAGCATGAGCGGCATCAGCCCTACCAGGAGGCCCGTCTTCTGGTCTCGCATCGTCACCAGCCGCAGCTCATAGCCCTCCCCGTAAAACTCCCACCAAGAGTAGAGCCAAGCCCACGACTGGAACGGGGTGACGAGCGGGGCGTTACCGTACAGATCTTCCCATTCCTCCTCTAAGGCTGCGAAGGCTAGGGTGTCTTCGATCACCGAAACATCAGGTAGCATGGCAGAACAAATGAGCGTAGGGTCTTCTCCTTTAATCCTATTATCCACGAGATGGGCTCGCGCGCTGGTTGGATCGTTAGCGCCACCAGGCTCGCCGGAGTGCGAGCAAACCGCCAGTGCCCAACGCAAAGGTGCCCAGAGCGATAAGAGGTAGCAGCGGCCCGCCGGTCGCGGGCAGAGCCTTTATGCTCAGCACGCTTCCGACTTCTGGGCTGCCCGAATACCCGGACGACGCTACGGGGCTCTCGGAGGGCGTCTCCGTCGCTACGGGGTTCTCGGAGGGCGTCTCCGTCGCTACGGGATTCTCGGAGGGCGTCTCCGTCGGCGAGCCATATTGACCCTCATCAGGAGTTTGGGCGAAAGGGCAGTCGCACTGGGCGTAGGCAGTCGCACTCCAGCCGAAAACAAATATCAACACGAGAGCTAGGAACACGACTTTACGAACGCTAACGAATGTAAGGATGGTTTTGCTCACCCTTACAACCCCCTTTCACCCGAAGCTCTCCCAGGTCAACGTACTTACTATAAATACCACGCAATCTTAGCAGAATACGGGGGACTAGAGGCATTGGATCAACAGGATTGGAGGTAAAATATACTCTAAACACCCAAAAGGACTATCTGGTGTTGGGTTGGAACATATACTAAAGTGCTAAGCTTCGGCTTTCGTCTCGAGCTGGGTCGCTTCCCGTTTGAGCTCTTTGTCGAGCGGGTTGAGAGCTAGAGCTTCGCGATACGATGAAAGGGCTTCCTTGGGTTCTCCTACCTGCTCGTAATACCTCGCCAGGAGAACATATGGGGCGTAATGCTCCGGATTCAACCGCGTTGCCTCATCGTAGGCTTGCTTGGCGCGTGGCCAATCGCCGAGCCGAATCTCCAGCTGGGCTGCGCGTTGCGCCAGCTGCGGGTTCACGGGGTTGAACTTCTGCGCGCTCTTCACGAAATCTAGGGCCACCCGCGGGTTCACGCTTGCGTAACTACGCGCCAGGTATCGGTCAGCAATGTAGAGAGGGGCTACGGTAGAGATCACCAGCACGGCCCCGAATGCGATCCCTGCCCGCATGGGCCACCTGAGCGTCTCCGTTTCGGCTGCTCGACGCCAGGGCGTAACCAGAACCGCGAGGTAGACGAACACGGGCAGCGTTATCGCCGGTAACTGCCAGAACCACTCTGCCGTCGAGTGAACAAACCAGTAGCTAACAGCCGCCACTAGTGCGCCGACCAGTGCCTTGCCCTCCACGTTGAGATATTTAAACCTCTGCTGCAGCCCAGCAGCTAAACAGACACCCAGAAACCCGAAGAACAGAACCCCTCCGATGACACCACGTTCGCTCAGAACCTCGAGCGGCAGGCTGTGCGGCTGACGGGCATACTTGGCCCACTCGATCCACTTCTCGCGTAGCTGATAGTACGTCGCCTCGTAGTTTTGAGTTCCAACCCCAAGCAGCGGATTAGCCGTAAAATCTCTCCAAGCCACCTGCCAGAGCGTGTATCGTCCTGCCCCGGAGGCGCTGAGGTACCGGCTCTGCTCCTGCCCGGTGCTGCGGTCGCTTCTGAAATCCTCCCACCTCTCGGTGGTCCATGAGACAGGGCCTCCTCCCCGATCACCCCAGATAACCCCGCCGACGATCAAGGCGGCGACGAGGACGACCAGCACGGTGGTGCTGGAGGCGCGCACGAGGTCAGCTGGCGGGCTCCACCTCCGGTCCGCTAGTGCCCATAGGAGCCCATACAAGCCAGCTGCCGCACAGGTCCACCAGATCAGCGACACGGCGTCTTCCAGCGCTTCCGGCCCTAAACCGTTCCGAAATGCCAGGTAAACTCCGTTCAGGGTGGGGAAAGAGACAATCAAGGCCGCCATCACCGGTATCAGGGCCAGAAGGCCACGCAGCCGCTGGCCGGAGAACGCGAAAAATATCGGCAAGGAGACGGCCATCGCCACCATCGCACCTCGGGATTGCGTCAAGGTCGCAAGCTCGACGGCGAGGGTCGCGCTGGCCAGAACCAGGCCGCGTGCCACCCAGTTAGTACGCTTCGAGCCGGCCAGGTAAACGGCCACCCAGAAGGGCACGAGCAGAAATGCCGGTTCGCCGTTGTAGTAGCCGACGGTGCCGACAAAACGGTTATCCTTGAAGAGGTTCCCAAGGTCGGACACGGTAGACAGCAGGGCAAACGCTCCCACGACCGCCGGTCCGAGAACAGATGCAATTAGCACCCAGCGGCGCGAGGCACCGAGAGCGAGGAGACCCAAGGCGAGCCCGAAGGCGATCAAGTACATTAGGGTCTGACTTACACCGAGCCATGCGTCCCCTCGATTCGACGACCAAAGGACTGAGGCCGCGGTCCACACGGCGTACCCGACGAAGAGGATGAGCGCCGCCGTACTCCACCGCGATCTCGCTCCATAGAAGGTGCCGGTCAGCGCGGCGACCAATGCTATTCCGGCCAGCGCGAAGAGAACCGGTGCCCAGTCCTTGGTGAAGTACCCTCCGCTCTCATACCCCATCCAGGAGGCGAGCAGTACGATTGCTACCAACGTCAAGGATGGGACCAACTGCCTGGGGTTTTTGGAGAGCTTGAGGAGATTCATGCCTCCGCCAGTATATCGAAGGAAAAACCATCCTTTGTGGGCTTTTGGCGGTATTTGAGTATCAGACCCTGGAGGACGGATCGCGTTTGTCCGAGCGTTCATAATGATCGCTGCAGAAAGGTGTGGTTTACCGAAACGCTCTGACTGAGAGAATGCGGTCCGCGGAGGATTTCCCAATAGTAGATATAGGCGTTCTGTGGTTAGGCGTGACGTTGGCTCTAGTGCTATACACCGTGGGTGTAACTACGCACCTTCGTCTTCGAAGGAACCACGGTTACGGCTCTCTGCGACGTTGGCCACGTTCACCAGTATCATGTTTGAGGGCCATACGCTACCCTCCCGGGTATACGCCGCTACCATTAACGTGTGGAAGCCATCGGGAACGCTTGAGGTGTTCCAATCGAACGGGACGCGTTCATAAACTCCTTGTAACACGCCATCTACGTAGAATTCCCAATTGGACGTCGGGCCCAAATTAGAAACGGTGGGATTTACCCTATATATCCCCGAGATAGGGCGAGCATTAGGAACCCTCGGTAAGGTTACGGTAGCTCCTCCCGGCTCCGCTCCTGTCGTTTGTTTTAAGGCTCGGAACGTCATCGTCTCGCTCAGGTTCGTGCCCACAATCGACCATTCCGGCTTGTCCGGGCTGGTCGGGTAATAGGAGTACCAGCTCATTCCTGTGATGTAGGGTAGGTTTCGGGCCAGAATGTAAGCCCGTTTAAGGTAGAGTGCCCTTCTGTAATCTGGCACCGCCTTCATCCACGTGTCAGTAGTAGAGAACCCGTATTCTCCGAGGAAGATAGACTTCTCAGCGTCACCCTGGTCGTCCATGGCTGATTTTATCTTCTTGATACCCAAGAAGTTCTGATCTACCGTACCAAAAATACCGTCGAAGACTGCGCTAGAAGTATCCCTATCGGGAGAGATTGGCTCCTGTAGTTCATCGGTGGTTGCAGAAGGAATGCTTGAATAAGGGTGCACGTCCATGATGTCGAAGAAGTAGCTATCGACAGCAGCATCGAGATATTTCTTGGCTTCCCAGTAGTAAGCATCGAGGTAACCTAAGTCATTACGGTTGAGGCCACCGAACACTACCGAAGCACCAGGATAGGCATTTTTGACGCTGAGGTAGCCCGCGCGCAAGAGGGCCACGTACTCGTCAGGCTTCGGGCTTGGCTTCCAGAAGTCTTCTATGTTGGGTTCGTTCCACATTTCGTACTGGACGACGCGCCCTTTGTAGCGCGAAACCACATCGTTAACGAAGTCAGACCAGTAGCCCAGCTCGGTGCTACCCCTGGGCGGATACCAGATTCTGTCGGAAGGGTTGGGAACGCTGTTTTCGAGATCCGGATGCACCCAGTCCGGGGTTCCGGAGAGCTGAAGCTTCACCGTCATCCCTCTGGTTTCGGCAGCGTTTACCAGCCGGTCGAGGGAACTCCAGTCGTAAGAACGGGGGGATGGCTGTCCCTCGTTAAGATACCACCATACTGCACCAGAGGAGACCGAGTTCACACCGGCGGCTTTTGCGACATCCAGTGCTTTCGTAAGCTGAGTATCATCCAGCTCAGCCGAGTTTACAGGCAGAGTATAATCGAAAGTCGTAGTGGCGATTTGGTTCGGAGTTAGTTGGGTCACTGCGATGGCTAGAGCGGCTATCAGGACTGCGGTGGCTGTTGCGATAAGCAGTCGTTTACCTTTACTGGGTGCTTCACTTTTCTTTGGTGCCACGCTCTATTCTCCTTCACACACAGAAAAAAAGTGAAAGACATGCGGTGCATCTTATGAGACTGACCCGTATCCGACAAGGTAAAGACCATAAGGCATACACACGCTCTCAACGCACAAGGTACCAACTAGAAAAGCAAATTCTGTTGGTTCGTCGCGATGTTTTGATTCTTCGA
>JAFAPF010000178.1 GCA_019247245.1 Rubrobacter sp.
CCTTGGATTGTCCGCCAGCGATCCTCCTGATCATAGTAGCGCTGAACGTTGCGCTTTTAGGCACCGCCCGCGTCGGTGCTTGCGACGCGCTCGATAACGAGCCGCTCGACGGCGATACGGTGAATAGAATCGACATGAAGCACCTGCAAACGGGTATAGACATCGCCCATATGCGGAAGAACCGCGAACTTCTTCTGCATGGCTAGGTGAGGGGATATGGTGAACCCTCGGCACCCCTAATCCTCGAAGGCCGTCGGAGCGACCGGGGAAGCCATCGAGCCGTGATGCCCGAGGCTGCTCGCCATGTCGTGCAGGCGTCAAGGCTCGGAGGCCGTAGCAGGACGAGGGCTTTGACCTAAGCCGGTGTGGGAATGAGGTGGGAAAAGAGATACGGAGAGCCAATCGACCCTGTTCCTCACGCTGCTCGGTGCTTTCCTGATCCTGTTTGCGCTGCGTGATATCTTCGATACGTTATTTCATCCGAGCGGTAAGGGTATGTTGAGTCGGGTGCTTCCCCGCCCCCTCTGGCGTGGCGTTCGCCGAATCGGGGCCTACGATCCTCTAATGCGGGAACTTTGCGGGCCTGTGACGCTACTCGCCATCATAGGGAGCTGGGCTGCGCTCTTTGTGATCGGCTGGGCGCTGGTGCTTTGGCCGTATCTGCCGGAGGGGTTCTTGCTTGCACCGGGCTTGAATCCTGCTTCCCACGGTGGTTTCTTTGACGCGCTCTACATCTCGCTGGTGACGCTGACGACCTTGGGCTACGGCGACATCACACCTACGAACAGCTGGCTCAGGATACTTGTGCCGCTCGAAGCCATGGTAGGTTTCGGCCTGCTGACCGCAAGCCTCTCGTGGGCAATCTCTCTCTATCCAGCCTTTTCCCGGCACCGATCCTTAGCTCACGAGATTAGCCTCGTCCGTGAGGGCGAAACCGAAACCGAGATAGGCGTGAAGCAGATGGATGCCCTTGCTGCCGAGCTGATGCTTAGCAAGCTGACCTCTCAGCTAGTCGCTGTCCAAAGCGATCTGGTCCACTTCCCGATCTCGTATTACTTCCGTAGCGGTAACGAGCGGTTCGAGCTTTCTGCGGTCATGCCGTGCCTTCTTCGCCTGGCGGGGGAGGGAGACGACGAGGATTGTTCGCCCGGGATCCGTCTGCGCGCCAACATGTTGCGTAACGCCATCGACGACTTCTCGGCTACTGTCGGATCACGTTTTCTAGGTCTCCGTCCGGCTTCAACCGAGAAGATCCTTACGGCCTACGCTCATGACAATCTCCATGCCCCACCCGAACTTACTTGAGACCTTACACACCCCGGGCTCTGATTTTCCACGCTCTGCCAGATGGGAAGTAGAGCTGGTGCTGGTTAATAATGCTCGCCCTCACACTCTGTTGTAGTCGGTGAGTAGCCAAGCAGAGCGTTAAGAAAGCGCGGCAAGGAGCTTGACTTGACGACGACCTGGCGCACGGAAAACAGGCGACGGAGCGGGGAATGCTGACGGTACTCTAAGAGCTTGTTTGGTAAAGGTGAGGGTTAGGATGGTTTCGTACGCTATCTTCTATGAGAAAGCCGTATCCGACCTTTTCGACACCGAGTGGATCTGTTTGCGATCGTATCTGTCTACCCCGAAGGCCCAAGGAAGACCACACACCCACTCCCTACGTGATGTTCTCGATGCCATCGTCTAGGTGCTCAAAAGCGGCTGCCCTTGGCGACTTTTGCCCTACGACTTCCCTCCTTGGTCCTCCGTTTACTACCACTTCAGAAGATTGCGCCTTGGCGGAACGTGGGCTCTCCTTTACAGGGTCCTGCGCAACGCTGAGAGGAAGAGAGTAGCTAAGAACCCCGATCCATCGGCGGCAATAATGGACTCCCAGAGCGTCAAGACCAGCGAGGAGCATGCTCCATCGAATGGCTACGATGCCCATAAGAACATCAAACGGTGCAAGCGCCACTTCTTGGTGGATACCCTAGGGCTTCCGCTCTCGCTTTATGTCACCTAGGCTGGCGTACAAGATAGGGCCGGACACGGTGGCTTTTGGCCGGGCTAAAGCCGTTTGTGCCTCGCTTGAAGATAATCTGGGCGGATGGAGCATACACAGGAGAGAAGCTGGCCAGCTGGTTAGAAGAGCAAGGCGGATGGTAATTGGAGATCGTCGAGCGGGACCGGGAAGCCAGAGGTTTTGAGGTGTTGTCCAAGAAGAGGTGGATCGTGGAGTGGACTTTCTCATGGTTGATACGGAAGCGGCGCCTGAGCAAAGACTACGAGCGGATGGTGCACAGTAGCGAGACGTTCATCAAGGTGGCCATGATTCGCTTGATACTGAGGGGGCTGGCGAGGGGAGCGTGAACCTTGCCAACGGGCTCTCAAGTAACCTGGCTAGAAGCATGCTTTCGTGTTGTTAAGCAGTTGATAGCGAGATTCCCATAGACCTGTTAATCTCCAAGCAGGTCAAACTTGTAACACAAGTGCAAAGGGTAGGAGACATAGTCAAGCTTTTGAAAAGCTATTACGATTTTTTGGTTGAGTAGGTGAAACCGTGCTCTTTATCGAGCTTATAGCAGGGCTTCTGTTTATTGGTGTCATTATCGGAATCGTACTCATCTTAACCATTATTCTGCCAAGGCTCGTTAAAAGCTGGAGCCACGCGCATAGTCTGGACGGGAAGATAGACAGAAAGCAAGAAGCTCTAGCAGAGACAGAAAAGTACCTTCGAGAGCTTGCCCACGAGATGAATACCGAGGTGAACGAGGCTCGCAAATTGATGTTGGAAACCTATTACGACTTGACCTTGAAGAAGCGCGATCAGCTTGCTGTGGAGCTGGAGTCCCTTAAGGATCAACGTGCACAGGAACAGTTTGAAAACAGCATGCGAAGGAGGTTATGGTGAGTTACTACTTCCGAAAGCGGGATAGGCAGATGATAAAGGTCACTGGCATAACGCTTGTCCTAGCTCTTGTTGTTTTGGCCATTATTGCGTTGATGGTGTCTCCTATTCTTCACCCCTTTGCGATTGGCATCTGGAAGCACTGGCCAGGTTTGACGATGCTCGCCCTTACGGTTTCGGGTGTCATCCTTTACTATAGCGGACGGCCTGGTATTGGTGTGCCCTTAATTGTCATCTTCGGCTTGTTGTGGCTCATTGGTGGGTTGCTGGGGACATTGTGGAAATATGAGACATACCTTGCAAACACACAGGTGGAGCAGCTTTCAGCTGAGCCTGAAACAACCGGCTACCGTTTTTTGCCACTTGAAGTTGCCAAGACAACGGCAACAAACAAAACAACAGACCCACAAGTAACACCGACAAATCCAGAGCCACTGGTTGCGGGAAATGAGGCAACCTGGATTGTGCCGGAAGAGCCGAATAACTTCACCACGAAGTACTTGGGCAGGCAGCCTGGATTTCTCACCGTCAATACAACGGCTGATACAAAGCGTGATACAACAGAGTTTGCGCCAGGATTCGGACTGTGTTGCTTTACTGGCCGCTCACTCACATGGAGCAGTGTGAAGCGTCACTTCTGGGCTGACTATTCACCTGAAAGCTACATGACAAACCTTAATGGTGAAACGGTGATTGTCCAGCCATACCTCTCCTACTATCTTGACTTTTCCCATATCCTGCCCGTTATGGTGCCTGAGTACGATGGTGTGCTTATCTTTCATGCTGATGGGACTAGCGATGATTTAACGGCAGAAGAGGCAGCAAGTAAATATCCTGGTGGCCGCTTCTTCCCACATGAAATGGCAACCTACTTTGCCACAAGCTATCAGCTAAAAAATGGGCTTTGGAACTATCTCTTCACTCATCAGGATCAGCCAGACGTTCCGCACTTAGGCTCACAGGATGACAAAAACAGCAATGAGTTTCCCTTCCTGATTCCAACGAAGAATGGCCCTTCGTGGTATACAGCAGTTGAGCCATATGGGGCTAGCAAGTCTGCATACATGAGCTATTACATCGACGCCACGACAGGGACGGTGCAGGTTTACAAGTTCACTGAACCCCTTGTTGGCCCTGACCGGGCAGAGACGTTTGTTAATAACGCCTTTAACACGCTCAAGGGTACATCATTCTATGAGCCGCGACCGCTTGTTAAAGGTGGCAATCTCTACTGGATGCTGTCTGCTTCAGCAAGCGGAACTCCTGATGTCCAGTTTACAGCGCTGGTTGATGCCTACTCGGAAGACGTAATAAAGCTTGACAATCAACAGGCAGTTGAGCGAGTGGTTAATGGTGAAGACCCCCACAAGGTAGGTGAAGTCATAACCTCCTCAGGAACAACACCGCAAACAAGCGGTGAATCAACGACCTCTAGTACATCCGCGTCTGGTACGTCCGATTTGTCAAATCTCACTGACCAGCAGCTAGCCCAAATGCTTCGTGAGGCTGCAAACCGGCTGGAGAAGGAGGGAAAGTAAAGGAGGTCGGTTAGCTAACCCGATGTGCGAGTTTCTAGAGAAGGAGCCGAGAGAGTTGCAGGAGCACGCGCTCTAGAGAGGCGGAGTACCTCTATTCAGGAATGGACGAGAAGAAATTCAGGGGGCGGGGACGCAGCCTTAACAAAGGAGAGGCTACCTGACCCTTTGTTTAGATTAGCCGCTCATCGGCAACCATGAGAAAGTTAGCGGGCTAACCGAGAAATGAGGGAAGTGCAGCGCATGAGTGAGGAGAGACACAGTAGCGAAGACAAGGGTGAGGGAGCGAGT
>JAFAPF010000468.1 GCA_019247245.1 Rubrobacter sp.
CCGTTCGTGTTGGTGATCGAAGGCTCCATCCCCAACGAGAACATCAACGGGGATGGCTACTGGACGTCATTCGGTAACCATCCGGACACCGGCCAGCCGATGACGCTCAACGAGTGGATCGGCCTTCTGGCACCGAGGGCGTGGGCGGTGGTTGCGGCCGGAACCTGCGCGACCTATGGCGGGATCCACGCGATGGCGGGTAACCCCACGGGTTGCATGGGTCTTGCCGACTACCTGGGATGGGACTTCCGCTCTTGGGCTGGCATCCCGATCGTCAACGTGCCCGGGTGTCCCGTGCAGCCGGACAACTTCATGGAGACTTTGACATGGTTGCTCTATCAGGCAGGTGGCATGGCTCCAATGATCCCGCTCGATGACCAGCTCAGGCCCACGTGGCTCTTTGGGAAGACCGTCCACGAGGGTTGCGATCGGGCCGCCTACTACGAGCAGGGCGACTTCGCTATGGACTACAACTCGCCCAAGTGCCAGGTGAAGATCGGTTGCTGGGGGCCGGTCGTCAACTGCAACGTAACGAAGAGGGGTTGGATGGACGGGCTCGGAGGCTGCCCTAACGTGGGTGGCATCTGCATAGGCTGCACGATGCCGGGCTTCCCGGATAAGTTCATGCCGTTCATGGACGAGCCGCCGGGGGGGACGCTTTCTTCAACCTTGACCAAGGCCTACGGCACCATGATCCGGAAGCTGCGCAGCATAACCAACGACACGGTAAACAAAGAACCGAAGTGGCGCCACAACCGTCAGGAGCTCACGACCGGCTACAACCCGCGGTGGCCGCGGTAGAAGGGGAAGATCAAGTGGCTATACGAGAGGAAGTTAGTCCCGAATCCAGGAACATCGTGGAGATGTCCTGGGACCCGATAACCAGGATCGTCGGAAACCTCGGGATCTACACCAAGATAGACTTCGACAACCAGGAAGTGGTCGAGTGCAAAAGCACCTCTTCCGTCTTCCGCGGCTACAGCGTCTTCATGAAGGGCAAGGACCCTCGCGACGCGCACTTCATCACCAGCCGAATCTGCGGTATCTGCGGAGACAACCACGCCGTCTGCTCGGTCTACGCCCAGAACATGGCCTACGGTATAGCGATGCCGCCGCTGGCCGAGTGGATCTACAACCTGGGCGAAGCCGCAGAGTACATGTTCGACCACACCATCTTCCAAGACAACCTGGTGTTCGTGGACTACTGCGAGCAGATGGTCCGGGAGACTAACCCAAGCTTGCTGGAGCGGGCGGAACAGACGGAGGCTCCCAACGCGGACATCCACGGCTATCGTACCATCGCCGACATCATGCGCGCCTTCAACCCCTTCACGGGCGAGATGTACAAAGAGGCCTTGAACATGAGCCGGATCACCCGCGAGATGTTCTGTCTGATGGAGGGTAGGCACGTGCACCCCTCGACCATCTACCCGGGTGGCACGGGTACAGTGGCGACGCCCCAGGTCTTCACCGACTACCTGAGCCGGCTGATGAGGTGCCTGGATTTCATAAAGCAGGCTGTTCCAATGAACGATGACGTCTTCGACTTCTTCTACGAGGCGCTGCCTGGCTACGAGGAGGTCGGCCGACGGCGCATTCTACTCGGCTGCTGGAGCGCCTTCCAGAATCCTGACCAGTGCGACTACAAGTATCAGAACATGGCCGAATGGGGACGGGCCGCGTTCGTTACGCCAGGTATCATCGTGGATGGCGAGTTGTTGACCACGAGCCTGGTAGACATAAACCTGGGGATCCGCATCCTGCTCGGTTCCTCCTACTACGAGGACTGGCAGAACGAGGAGACCTTCGTAACCCACGACCCCTTAGGCAACCCGGTGGACAAGCGGCACCCGTGGAACCAGACCACCCTCCCGAAGCCCCAGAAGCGGGAATTGGAGGGAGGGAACTATAGCTGGGTCATGAGTCCACGCTGGTACGATCAGCGCACCGGAGATCACCTGGCGCTTGATACCGGCGGCGGGGCGATAGCCCGGCTCTGGGCCACGGCGCTCGCCGGTCTGGTTGACGTCGGCTACGTCAAGGCCACCGGCGACAGCGTCCTGATCAACCTACCCAAGACGGCTGGTACGCCCGAGATGCAGTTCGAGTGGAACATACCGCAGTGGTCCAACGCCATCGAGCGCAATAGAGCCCGAATCTACTTCGTGGCATACTCGGCGGCGATGGCTTTCCACTTTATAGAGAAGGCTCTCGCGTTGGTGCATGCGGGAGACACGCAGGTCTTCCAGGAGTTCGACGTGCCCGACGAGGCGATCGGTTGCGGATTCCACGAGGCGGTGCGCGGGGTCCTCTCGCATCACCTAGTAATCCGGGACGGCAAGATCGCAAACTACCACCCCTACCCGCCCACGCCGTGGAACGGGTCTCCTACCGATTGGTATGGCACCCCCGGTCCCTACGAAGACGCGGTCGCGGGGCAGCCGATCTTCGAGGAGAACGGGCCGGACAACTTCAAAGGCATCGATATCATGCGAGCCGTGCGTAGCTTCGACCCGTGCCTGCCCTGCGGGGTGCACATGTACCTGGGCAATGGCAAGGTGCTCGAGAGACGGCACTCCCCGACGCTGGGGATAGACGTTCAGTAGAGCCTGTAAGCTAGGCAGACGTGCAACCAGGCGGGTCCCGCACTATGGGGCCCGCCTCTATGAAGGGTTTTAGAGGTGCTTTTAGACGACCAAGAACTACGAGGACGAGTCGCCAGGATAGAGACGCTACTGGAGGAGATCGCGTGCCTCAAGGACCCGAATGCCAGGGCCAAAGCTGCGGAGATGGTGCAGGTTCTTTTAGAACTCTACGGCGAGGGCCTGGCGCGCATGATGGAGGTGATCGCTCAGGGGCAGGAGAGCGAGCGTACCTTCGGGGTCTTTGCCGAGGACGAGCTGATCTCGCACCTGTTGCTCCTGCATGGGCTGCACCCAGTAGACGTAGAGACGCGGATACTCCAAGCTCTCGAAGAGGTTCGTCCCTACCTGCAGTCTCATGGCGGGAACGTGGAGTTGTTGGGTGTGGAAGGCGGCGTGGCGCGTCTACGGATGCAAGGAAGCTGCGACGGCTGTCCATCCTCCGCCGCAACGCTCAAGCTGGCGATAGAGGAAGCCGTTCAGAAGGCCGCCCCGGACCTAGAGGGAGTCGAGGCCGAAGGCGTGGCTGAGCCTCCGCCAAAGCCAACGACGACCTTCGTGGCAGCGCCCACGTTGCGCAAAAAGGAGAAGAAGCTGGAGGAGGGTAAGGCTTCCTGGGCTGCCGTCGGTGGGCTGTCCCAACTCTCCGGCGGCGGGATGCTGGTGAAGGAGATCTCCGGCGAACCGGTGCTCTTCGTGAAGTTGGAGGACGGTTTCTACGCCTATCGTCACGTCTGCCCTGGCTGCCGGGAATCTATGGAGCAAGGCGCTCTGAAGGGAGCGGGGCTAAGCTGCCCGGGGTGCAAGCGTCGTTACGAGGTGCGCCGGGCCGGGAGGTGTCTGGATGATCCGCAACTACATCTGGAGCCAATCCCGTTGCTCATGAGCGAGGAAGGCATAGTAAAGATAGCTCTAGCAAGCGCGGTGGGCTGAGGGGTATATGGTCGAGCAAGGCAACAGGAGGGCTTTCTCTGCCTTCTCCTCGCTGCGTCGGTTTGCTCAGGAGGAGTCTGACAAGGTGGCGGAAGCTGCAGAGGCCGCCCAAGAGCGTTGTGAGCTGTGCAGCGAGCCGATACCGCCCGAGCACCGGCATCTGTTGAACGTTTCCACGCGGGAGATCATATGCGCCTGTCGACCATGCTCTATCCTCTTCGATAGGGAAGCGGCGAGCGAAGGCAGGTACCGGCTTATACCCGATCGGCGCCTGTTACTCTCGGACTTCGAGATGAGCGACGCGCAGTGGGAGAGCCTGCGGATACCCGTGGACATGGCGTTCTTCTTCTATAGCACGCATGCCGAAAGGGTTGTGGCGCTCTATCCGAGCCCGATGGGACCGATGGAGTCACTCTTGAAGCTGAGCACTTGGCGGGAGCTAGAGGAGAGCAACCTGGTGCTCAAGGGGATGGAGCGGGACGTGGAGGCGCTCCTGGTAAACCGGGTTCGGGGAGCGAGGGCGTACTTCCTGGTTCCCCTAGCCGAGTGCTACAGCCTCGTAGGGCTCATCCGGAGTCACTGGAGAGGCCTGAGCGGCGGCCGGGAAGTTTGGGAGGAGATAGGGCGATTCTTCGAAGAGTTACGCAAGCACTCTAAGACCGTTGGTAGAGGGGGCTAAGGTTTCGCCTGCTGATAAGGGGTAGAATAAGCTCTCGAGGAAAGGAGGCAGCAAATGGCGGAAATAAGGGTGGGGAAGCCAGATACGAAGCCGGATGCACCCGCGCACACGAAGGGAATAAACTCGGGCAACGAGCCCGGTGGTATCGAGGCGGAGCCCGGCCTCGAATACACTGGTGAGACGGGGGCAGGACGTCCACAGACCAGGTCTTATGCCCGGAAATCCACAGGCATCAACCCCGAGAAGAGAAACCCGATAGACCCGAACAGTCCGAATCTACCGCCAGCATAGCTGGCAGCACGGTTGCACGTCCGGTGCGCTGTTGTGTCCCGGAGCAAGGGCCGTGAAAGGTCAAGAAAGAGGCACGGAAGGTGAGGCAGATTGGCTTTTCACGCCCCATGTGGCGTGGGACCGAGGAGGATCAGATTCTAAGCTTGAGGACCAAAAGCAAAGTCGCATTTAGCGGAGTACCTTGTGCCTGATCTGGATTTCAGGGTAGAGGGTGCCGAAGTTCTCAAGTTTGCCGCCGTTCCGAGCCTCCTCTTCAAGCTACGCATCGAGAACCTGGAAGAAGAACCCATCCGCTCCGTCGCTCTGAACACCCAGATTCGGATCGCGGCAACGCAGCGGCACTACGACATGGCAGAGCAGGAACGGCTTTTGGAGGTATTCGGCGAGCCGCACAGATGGGGGCACACGTTGCGAAGCCTATTGTGGACCCACACGGTCCTACAGGTTCCTCGGTTCTCCGGGAGCACGGTCGCGGACATGCCCGTTCCGTGCACCTACGATTTCGAGGTAGTCTGGGCCAAGTACTTCTATGCCCTGGAGGATGGTGAGGTGCCGCTGGAATTCTTGTTCAGCGGTACGATCTTCTATGCAGGGAAAGGTGGATGGTTGCAGACTGCTCGGATCTCTTGGGAGAAAGAGGCGGAGTTCCGGTTGCCGATCCAGGTGTGGAAGGAAATGATGGAGCACTATTTCCCCAACAGCGCCTGGATCAGGCTTCATAAGGAAGCTTTCGATCAGCTCTATAGCTATAAGGTTCGCAGAGGGCTCCCGACCTGGGAAGCCGCTGTACGAGAGCTGCTGCTCGCCAGCGAGCAGGGGGTGGAGCGGTAGGGTGGACGCGGTAAAGAAGATCGCTGAGGCGGTACTCTACGAAGGATACATACTTTGGCCCTACCGCCGGTCGGCGATAAAGAACCAGCAGCGCTGGACGTTTGGAGGGGTGTACCCGCGGGCTTACAGCGAGGCCAGGGGCGAGGATGACCCTTGGATGATGCAGACTCAGTGCTTGGTGTTGGGAGACGAAGAATCAACCATCGAGGTGAAGGTGCGTTTTCTGCACATCGTCGAGCGAAAGGTTGGCACAAGGAAGGGCGAGACGCTGGCGTTTGTGGATGAGTTGCGGGTTGGGGGAGAGTGTCACCTCTCGTGGGATGAGGCAACCGAGCGGGAGGTAGCGGTCGGACGGCTCAAGCTCGCCGAACTGTTGGAATCCCCCAAGCGAGTAGAGATAGACATCCCCGAGGGTAGTAGGGAGGAGCCGCTGAAGGATCCCACCGGCGAGGTCGTGGGGGCTTTGGTGCGTAGGTGGCGCTCTTTGCGCGGAGCAGTAGAGGTAGCGGCCAAGCCTCTGCGCGAGGGGGCCTTCAAGGTAACGGTCAGGGTAACTAATACCACCCCGTGGGGAGGCGAGCACCGGGAAAGTACCCTAAAGCAGACCTTCGCCTCGGCCCACGCGGCGCTGGAGGTAGAGTGGGGAGAGTTCGTCTCGCTAACCGATCCGCCGGAGGAGCTTCGGGAAGTCGCGCAACGGTGCGAGAACATAAAGATGTGGCCGGTGCTGGTTGGAGAAGAAGGAAAGCGGAACATGATGCTCTCCTCCCCGATTATCCTCTATGACTATCCCCAGATCGCCCCCGAGAGCCCCGGGGATCTCTTCGACGGAACCGAGATCGATCAGTTACTCATCATGAGCGTTCTCACCCTTACGGATGAGGAGAAAGAAGAGATGCGGGCCTCCGATCCGCGGGGGCGGGAGGTATTGGAGAGGTGCGAGTCTCTTTCGCCGGAGGAGCATATGAAGCTGCACGGCGCCATCCGGGAGTTTCGGATGCTGAGGGAGTAGGATGGACTTCTTCCGGGAGCAGGAAGGAAGACCCACGCTCGAGAGCGTGGTCGTGGAGGGGGTCGAGCTCAGGAAGGGAAGCAAGGTCCTGCTCTGGCCCTGCTCGGGAGGGGACATCATGGACATCGCGCTCGGTGGTAAGGCCGCGTTCATCGAGGCTATAGAGCAGGACTACGAGGAGCGTATTTATATTGCGGTGACGTTAGAGGACGACCCTGGCAGGGACCTCGGGGACGCTCATATCCTCGGGCACCGGTTCTTCTTCTCCCCCGAGGAGGTTATCCCGCTGGACATGAAGAACGCCGGTGAGTAAGCGCATCCTGATCGCTGGCGTTGGCAATGTGTTCTTGGGAGACGACGCTTTCGGAGTTGAGGTGGTGAAGCGGCTAGCCGGGCGCGGGTTGCCGGAAGGCGTCGAGGTGGTGGACTTCGGTATCCGGGGGATGGACCTTATCTACGCGCTGCAGGACGACTACGAGGTAGTCGTCTTCGTTGACGCCGTCCCGCGGGGAGAGAAGCCGGGTACAGTATATCTCCTCGAGCCGGAGATAGAGGAACATGGGGAGATAGCGCTGGATACCCACGGTATGGACCCCGTCAAGGTGATCAAATTCGCCCGCGCTTTAGGCGCCAAACCAACCCGCACCCTCGTGGTGGGCTGCGAGCCGCAGGTGCTCGTGAGTGGAGAAGACTACGAAGACATGCTTATGGAGCTGAGCGAGCCGGTACGCGCGGCGGTGGAAGAGGCCGTGAAGCTGGTAGAGTCGCTGGTGGAGGAGATCAGTGGAGAGGACAACAAGGTTCGACCCGGACGTTGAGCTTTTCTGGGGAAAGGAGGTGAGATCAGTATGAAGAAACTGCTGTTCTTTGGCCTGGTTCTGGGGGTTGGGGCCGCGGTAGCCACGCAATGGCCGGAAATCCAGAGGTACATGAAGATGAGTAGGATGTAAAGCTTGCGGAGCGCGGGCTGCGGTTGAATCTGCAAAGGTTGACGCCATGAGAGCGCCTACTCAAGAGCGCCGGGAGATCTCCGTGCGGGGGCTCGTGCAGGGTGTGGGCTTTAGGCCCTTTATCTACGCTTTGGCGCGGCGGCATGGGCTCGCTGGGCTGGTGCGCAACGATGCCGAGGGGGTTCATATCGAGGCGGAGGGCCCTCAGGAGGAGCTGGAACGATTCCTGCGGGAGATAAAAGAGGAAGCTCCGCCGCTGGCCGTGATTGAGGCCGTGGCCTGGCGGCTCCTCGCGGTGCGGGAAGAGAGAGACTTCCGGATAGAGGAGAGCCGGGAAGGAGCCCGGCGTCGAGCCCTGATCTCGCCGGATGTCGCCGCCTGCGAGGATTGCTTTGTGGAGCTCTTTGATCCCGCAGACCGACGCTACCGGTATCCGTTCATCAACTGCACCAACTGCGGCCCGCGGTTCACCATAACTCGCTCGGTGCCCTACGACCGGGCTATGACTACAATGGCACACTTCGAGATGTGTCCCGAGTGTCGGCGGGAGTATGACGATCCCTCGGACCGCCGCTTCCACGCCCAACCCAACGCCTGCCCGGTCTGCGGGCCGCAGGTGCGGCTCTTGGACCGCTTCGGGCACGAGCTACATAGCAAGCCGGAAGACCCGCTCCTGCGGGCGGCGTGGTTACTGCGTGGGCAGGCCGTTCTGGCGATCAAAGGTCTGGGAGGTTACCACTTAGCTTGTGATCCGTTCGATGATAGTGCGGTGAGGGCTTTGCGAGGCCGTAAGGCGCGTCAGGACAAGCCTTTCGCGATCATGGCCAGGGATCTTGAACAGGTGCGAGAACTGTGCCGGGTAGAACCGGAGGAGGAGCGGATACTCACCTCCCCGTCACGCCCCATAGTACTCCTGGAACGCCTGGAGGTTAGTGGCGTGGTCGAGGAGGTGGCGCCACGCCAGAGAACGCTTGGCGTTATGCTGGCCTACACCCCGCTGCACCATCTGCTATTGCACGATGTAGGAATTCCGCTAGTGATGACCAGCGGCAATCGCTCCGACGAGCCTATAGCCTATCGGGACAATGAAGCCTTCAAGCAGCTTTGGGACATAGCCGACTTTTTCCTGATCCACGACCGTCCCATCCACATGCGCTGCGACGATAGCGTGGTGCGGGTCGCAGGGGAGAAGACGTACCCGATCCGGCGCTCCCGGGGCTACGCGCCTACGCCGCTAGGTGTAGCGGAAAGCTTCGACCGGCACGCCTTAGCTTGCGGGGGCGAGCTCAAGAATACTTTCTGTGTGGCCAAAGAGCGCTATGCCTTTCTCAGCCACCACATCGGGGATATGGATAACTACGAGACCCTGCGCTCCTTCCGGGAGGGAGTCGAACATTACTGTCGGCTGTTCGACGTGCAGCCGGAGCTGGTAGCCTACGACCTGCACCCCGAATACCTCTCCACCAAGTACGCCCGCGACCTCGAGGAAACCGGGCTTCCGACCGTAAGCGTCCAGCATCACCACGCGCATATCGCCAGCTGTTTGGCGGATAACGAGCGGCCGGGCGAGGAGCGGGTCATAGGGGTGGCGCTCGATGGGACCGGCTACGGCACCGATGGGGCTGTCTGGGGTGGGGAGTTCCTGGAGGGGAGCATTCGGGACGGATTCGTGCGACGAGCGCATCTGGAGTATGCTCCCTTGCCAGGTGGAGCTGCGGCTATCCGGCAGCCCTGGCGCATGGCGCTTGCACAGCTCCTTGCGCTTTACGGCGAGGAGGCGGTCTTGAAGCTCCCGCTCGCGGCGGTGCGGCAAGCAGGAGAGCGAAACGTACGGCTCATAAGCCGGCTCGTAGAGCACGAGCTGAATACTCCGCCGACCTCCAGCGCGGGCCGGTTCTTCGATGCCGTCGCGGCGCTGGTGGGAGTGCCGGGATCCTGGCGCACCACTTACGAAGGGCAAGCCGCCATAGAGCTGGAGCTGACCGCGACAGACCCGGCGAGCCAAGGATACCCATTCCAGCTGCGCCCTGAGGGCGAAGGATGGGTGGTGGAGACCCGGGAGGCTATAACCGGGGTGGTTGAGGCTCTCCTGGCCGGGCGTGAGGTGGGAGAGATATCCTCCAGGTTCCACCGGACGGTGGCCGAGATGGTCGTTGCGGGCTGCCAGAAGCTCCGGGAGGCCGGGGGAGTAAGCGCCGTCGCACTCTCCGGCGGAACCTTTCAGAATATGCTTCTCCTCGGTCAGGTGATAGGATTACTGGAGGAGAAAGGGTTTGATATCTACCGTCATCGTCGGGTGCCGGCCAACGACGGTGGGCTCGCTTTGGGCCAGGCGGTGCTGGCGGACCGGGTTATTAGAGAAAAGGAAGGGTAGGAGACCAATGTGTTTGGGGATACCGGGTCGAATAGTTGAGATCCTTGACGAGGACCTGATGCTGGCTAAAGCAGAGGTAGGGGGGGTTCGCAGGAACATAAACATCGGGCTGGTGCACTACGCGGACGAGAGGGTGGAGGCCGGAGACTGGGTCCTCATCCACGTGGGCTTTGCCATGTCCAAGCTCAATGAAGCCGAGGCGCACTCCACCTTGCAGGCTCTAGAGGAGATAGGTGAGGCCTACGAGCAGGAGTTGGAGGAGCTGCGTACCTCCCAGATAGAGTAGCCATGAGCGAGAAAGATCTGATGCTGCCGGGAGCTTGTACCTTGAACCACGACGGGTGCGTCGTCTGCTCCGACGCTGGTATCCCCGTGTGGGTGGTATCCGTAGAGGGGGATGACGCTCTCTGCGAAGATGCCGCCGGCGACCGGGCGCAGATAGCTATAGAGCTGGTAAGCCCGGTGCGAACCGGAGAGGTACTGCTGACGCATGGTGGTGTCGCCATTGGGAGAGTGCGGCGCGGGGAGAGGAGGGTTTTTAGTGAAGTATGTAGACGAGTTCAGGAACGCTGAGATCGCACGGGCCGTGGCGGCGGAGATCGCTGCGCTCACAGATCCGCACCGGCACTATAAGATCATGGAGGTTTGTGGGGGGCACACCCACACCATCTACCGGCACGGCATCAAAGACCTCCTGCCAGATCAGATAGAGCTGGTGCACGGGCCAGGCTGCCCGGTCTGCGTGCTGCCGATGGGCCGGGTAGATGAAGGCATAGAGATCGCCGAACGTCCTGAGGTCATCTTCACCTGCTTCGGTGACATGATGCGGGTGCCAGGCTCGAAGGGGAACCTGCTGGAGGTAAAGGCACAGGGAGCAGACATCCGAATGGTCTACTCGCCTTTGGACGCTCTACGCATCGCACGGGATAACCCAGACAGAGAAGTGGTCTTCTACGCTATAGGGTTCGAGACCACGGCTCCTTCGACGGCGCTCACCCTGCAGCGGGCCAAAAAGGAGGGCATAGAGAACATCTCCGTCTTCTGCAACCACGTGACCATCGTGCCGCCGGTACGGGCGCTCCTAGACTCGCCGGACCTTAGGCTTGATGCCTTCATAGGGCCTGGGCACGTCTCCACGGTCATCGGCTGCCGGCCCTACGAGTTCATGCCCAAAGATTACGGCAAACCATGTGTGGTGGCCGGGTTCGAGCCCCTAGACCTCTTGCAGTCCATACTGATGCTCATGCGCCAGCTCGATGAAGGGCGTTGCGAGGTCGAGAATCAATACGGTAGGGTCGTCCTCTGGGAGGGAAACCTCCAGGCCCTGAAGAGCATGGCAGAGGTGTTCGAGCTGCGGCCATACTTCGAGTGGCGGGGCCTAGGGTTCATCGCCCAGTCGGCGCTTAAGATCTCCCCGGCATACGCGGCCTTCGACGCCGAGCTGCGCTACTCCACGCCTGGCGTGCGGGTAGCGGACCCAAAAGCCTGCCAGTGCGGTGAGGTCTTGAAGGGTGTGCTCAAACCCCATGAGTGTAGGGTCTTCGGTACGGCTTGCACACCGGATCATCCCTTAGGTGCGCTTATGGTCTCCTCCGAGGGTGCCTGCGCCGCCTACTACAATTTCGGGCGCAAGTCGTTCCAGAAGGTGGGAGCCAGAGAATGAGCGACCAGCGCGAGCAGCGAGTTCTCGACGCGCTCGAGCAGGCCCGCCGACGCCAACCGAAGTTTACCGCCCCGAGAATAGACATGAGCCACGGGGCTGGGGGAAAGGCGACCCACAAGCTAATAGAGGGCCTTTTGCTGCCGGCGCTCGACAACCCGGCGTTGGCCCCGCTCTCCGACGCGGCGTTGCTGCCCTTCGGGGATGCCCAGTTTGCCCTGACCACCGATTCGTTCGTGGTGCGCCCGCTCGTCTTTCCTGGCGGGTCTATCGGAGAGCTCGCGGTTAACGGCACCGTCAACGACCTAGCCGTCTCCGGGGCTACCCCGCTCGGGCTCTCTGTTGCCCTAATCATTGAGGAGGGGCTCGAGACCGAAGTGCTCACCTACCAGGTGGAGACGATGGCAAGCGCCGCCAACCAGGCCGCCGTCTCCATCGTCACCGGAGATACCAAGGTGGTCGAACGCGACAAAGGCGACGGGCTCTACATCATCACCACCGGGGTGGGAGTTGGGGACCCAGAGGTCTCCCTCTCCGCTGCTTCGGTGCGTCCAGGAGACAAGATCCTCTGCTCCGGAACCTTAGGCGATCACGGAGCGGCTATCCTGATCGCGCGTGGCGACCTGGAACTAGAGGCAGAAGTGCGCTCAGACACCCAACCGCTCACCTCGCTCGTGAAAGCGCTCAAGGACTCCGCGGGGCCGGGGCTGCGCTTTATGCGCGACCCCACGCGTGGGGGTGTAGGAACGGTCCTGAACGAGCTCGCCCGCGACTCCGGGTTCGGCGTCGCGCTCTGGGAGGAGAAGCTCCCGGTTCAGGACGTCGTACATGGGGCGTGCGAGATCTTAGGGATAGATCCCCTCTACGTAGCAAACGAAGGTAAGCTGCTCGCCGTTGTAGCACCTGAGACAGCAGACTCTGCGCTGGAGGCGCTGCGTAACAGCAAAGGCGGCGAAGAGGCTTCGATCATCGGGGAGGTGCGCGAGGAGCCGGCGCGGATGGTGCTCATGCACACGCAGTTCGGCGGCACCCGTATGATAGACATGCTCGTCGGGGACCCGCTGCCCCGCATCTGTTAGTAAACGAGGCGTTAGCGATGCGGGTAGACGCCGATGCGCTCGCCGCCCGGAGCAAGGACGAGTTGCTCCGGCGTAACGAAGTCTTTGAGGCTTTCTTCAAAGCGGAAACCGCCCGGCTGGCCGAGGCCTCTCACGAGATGTCCCGTCGGTTCTTGGCGGGCGGGCGGCTTCTGGCCTTCGGACACGGTCCAGCGGCAACCGATGCCGAGCACGTCTCGGTCGAGTTCGTGCATCCGGTCATCGTCGGCAAGCGAGCCCTGCCAGCGCTGGACTTGGGCCCGGATTTCGAGGCTCGTCTGCCGGTCATCCTGCAGCCGGAGGACATGGTTATGGGCTTCTCCTTCCCAGCCGGGGACGATGCGGTAGAGCGGGCGATGAAGGTTGCTAAAGAGCAGGGAGCGCTCACCTTCGCGCTGGCTGGAGAAGTGGGGAACTATACCTTTGACCTCCCGGACAAGGACCCGTTTGTATGCCAGGAGGTCTTCGAGGTCCTCTACCACATGCTTTGGGAGACGGTGCACGTGTATTTCGAGCACCGAGAGCAGGGGCACGATGTTGGCGCATCCTCTTTCCTCTATCCCTTCCTGGGTAACCAGGAGCAGCAGCTCGAGGAAATCGTGGAAGAGGTACAAGGCTCGATGCTGCAGAAAATGGAGGAAGTAAACGGCATGCGAACGGTGGCTGCCGAAACGGAGGCCGGCGCCATCTCGGAGATAGCCTCGGTCATTTCGGAGCGGCTGGGGCAGGGAGGCAAAATCATCGCTTTCGGCAATGGCGGCTCGGCCACGGACGCGAACGATCTGGTTATCGACTGCGTGGCTCCGCCGTCGGGCTTCGAGCCCATTTCAGCGGTCTCTTTGTCTGCGGAGCCGGCCAATATCACCGCCATCGCCAACGACATCGGCAGCGAGGCCATCTTTGCCCGCCAGCTCATCGCCCACGCCCGGCCGGAAGATATTGCGGTTGGGATCTCCACCAGCGGAGGCTCAGCCAACATCCTGGCTGCTCTCGCAGAGGCCCGCAAACGTGGTCTCCTTACGGTGGGCATAGTAGGTTACGATGGGGGGAGGATCGCGGGTGAGCGGCTCACGGACCACGCGGTAGTCGTGCGCTCGGACTACATCCCGCGCATCCAGGAGGTACAGGCCTCCATCTATCATATGCTGCGGGGTCTCATAGAAGAGCTAAGCAAGAGTTAGCGCATTTGCACGAGCTCTCCATAGCCGAGTCGGTCGTTCAGATCGCCAGCCGCCACGCGAACGGTCGGCGGGTTACCAAGGTGTGGTTGAAGGTCGGCCATCTGCGCCAGGTCGTACCCTCCGCGCTGGGCTTCGGTTTCGAGCTAGTAGCGGAGGGAACGCCGGTCGAAGGAGCCGAGTTGGAGCTGGAGAACGTCCCAGCGGCTGGCTTGTGCAGCAATTGCGGGGCGAAGAGCCAACTTGGGAATTTCCCTCTAAAATGTGGAGCATGTGGAGGCTTCGACCTGGAGCTTCTCAGTGGGGAGGAGTTGTTCGTAGAGTCTCTGGAACTGGAGGAGGTTTAAGATGCATCGCACTGCCGTAAAAAAGGTGGTTTTAGAGGGTGTTCTGGATGCCAACGAGGCCCTAGCTCAGGCCAACCGGGAGAAGTTCGATCAGGCCGGGAACTATGTAATAAACCTGATGAGCTCTCCGGGGGCGGGGAAGACAGCCCTACTGGAACGTACGCTGGAGCGTGTGCGCGGCAGGTTGCGCCTGGGGGTATTGGAGGGTGACGTGCAGACGACCCTGGACGCGGATCGGCTGGCCCGCTTCCACATCCCGCTGGTACAAGTAAACACAGAGTCAGGCTTCGGGGGTGAGTGCCACCTGGACGCGAATATGGTGCGTTCAGGCCTCGGCGAGCTCCCGCTGTCCGATATAGACGTTTTGGTCATAGAGAACGTCGGGAACCTGGTCTGCCCGGCAGAGTTCAGGGTGGGGGAGGATACTAGGGTCATGGTCTATTCAGTTACCGAGGGGGAGGAGAAACCCCTCAAGTATCCTCTCATGTTCAGGTCCGCGGATCTCGTGCTCGTCAACAAGATAGATCTGCTGGAGCATCTGGACTTCGATCTGGAGCTGTTCATCGCAAACCTGGAAGCGGTCAATCCAGGCGTCAGCCGCATGCTCGTTAGCGCCCGCACGGGGCGGGGAGTAGACGAGTGGTGCTCCTGGATGGAACGGCGCAAACCCACTTGAAGTGTGTAACTAACTCCAGCCGGAAGACCTTGTTAGGGAGAAGTTTGCTCGCAACAATAAAAGCCCAGCCCGGCTCCTCTTGTACTCCGGGCTGAGGTCTTTACTCGGGCTCAGACCCTTTATCCTGATGCTGCGGGGGGATGAGTTGGCAGACTCTCGAATACAGGTAGAGTAAAGCCAGGGGTAAGCGTACAAGGAACAAGGGATATGAATATCGCTTTAGTAGTTTTGCAGGCTCGTTTCCCGGTAGTGTTACTGATAATCCTCCTCTTCCTGGCGATTATTGCTGTCTTGCTCGCCATAATCGCCGTGCTAATTAGCATAGCAATTGCTATCAGAGCGGGCAGACGACGAGACGTGCCGCCCGCAGCGTGGGGTGAAGAGCGGCAGCCGGAGGCTCCAACAAGGCAAGCACCACCGTAGGGTGTAGCCGTCAGTTGTTTGCAGGGTAGCGGTGGGGCCTCGATGCCTTGGCCTATAAGTTAGTTGCAATAGATGCTCCTCAGATGCTCCTCAGGCCAAGCCGCGTTCCTCCAGGGGACTCTACCCAGCATTTGCCCAGGATTCTGCCCGGTTACCCTATATGTTGTGCTCAAAGGAATTGGGGATGTCTAGGGGAGGATAATCTTCAGTAACATGCGTGTAGAGGGGAACCCGACCGCTATTACCTGCCGTGTTGCGGTCGGGGCTCCTTTGGGCCGGGTCTTGTCCTCTCGACACCCACGACACTCTGGTAACTCGGCCCTTTCTTTTACCCACTGGTCCCCCAACGGGGCCTTGCACAAAACCTCCTCTAAGCGAGCGCTTTTTGTGTAAGGCCCGAGTTGTACAGAATCTAGGCATACCTTTAGGTTTCTGCGCAAGGTCTGTAACCTAAGAAATTTCTAAGCCTTTTCTTAGGACACCTATAGATCCGGAGGGCACACTCATTAGTGGTGGCTTTTCTCTCCATGTAGCCACCCCGACTGGACATTTCCTCCCCCATGTTTCTTACATTCTGGTCGGACCCCTATCAATGCTGGGGCGCCACTACAGCCCCCACATTTGTGTGCAGAAATTCGCCCTGTACGGTCTTGCAAAGAAAGTCCGTCTGAGCAAAAACTCGGGCTTCTGCACAAAAACTGCTTTTAGCTAGCTCGTCTCAGAAATCCGTTCTGTGCAAAAAGGTTACTAAAGTTTGAGCAATCCCTCTAGCTGTCTCCGGGCGAACCCGAACACCACGTCTTCGCCATCTATGACGATAACAGGCGTAGCCGTGGCACCCATGCGTTGCACTTCGGCGAGCGTCTCTGGATCCTTGGTGACATCCTTAGTGATGAACTCCACGCCTTTCTCGCGAAGAAACCTCTCCGTCCTATGGCAGGGTACTCACCCAGGTTGAATGAAAACCACGACGCCTGTTGGCGTCATTTCCATACCCCTTTTGCCGCTTGCACAGAAGCAATATTGTCGGATCATTGTATACGCTGAGTTGGATTTATAGGAGTAATCTACTCGGGTGTGGGCATCCCGATGGTGGGCTGCTCGATTTCTGCTGTTAGCTACGCAAGTTGCTGCTCCGACTCGGCGGCTGACTTACGTGCTGCGTCTTCACGAGGTACCTACCTAACCGCTCTCGGGATGAGCTGTGCGATTAAGGTTTCCGAGAAGCCGCCGAGCCTGTAAAAACCGCTGTCTAACCAACCGGTAGCCCCTAATTAGGTTCAAAGCACCACATACTAGGGCTCGCGGTGTTCGAACAGCTTCGGGGAAGAGCACTAAGGCATTCTTCGACAGGCTCACCATATTCTCGAAGCTCAAACGGATTGCAGATGATGAGAAGTATCCTATAAGGCCACGGCAGAAGAAGGAGGGTGAAGGTGAAGATCCTGTCTCCGTTAGACCTGGTACCTACCAACCCTTCTAACCTAGAAGCCTATAGCCAGATACGCTGTAAGTTTTCTTGCTCCCCTTGCTGGTAGATTCTGATAGATCCAAACAAATCAGAGTGCCTGGTGGTAGGAACGTATAGGTGAATCCTCGCCGGGCTTCGATGTGCATAGCCCGGAGCAAGAGAAATGTGCGGGCCGTGTAGAACCGGCCCCGGCAGGGAAATTGCTTGGTAGTGTGTCTACCTACTGCGTCTAAAGACGGCGTAACCCAAGACGCCCGAGCCCAGCAGCAGAGCGGCAGCGGCGGACAAAACCACCGCAGGACTACCAACCGGTCCGTCATCGCTCTTGGGCAGCGGCTGCACCATGGTCATCTCCATAGTTTCTTCCTCCATCATGGTCCCCTGCGCGGCGAATGCGCTGGACACGATCATCATGGCCACCAGAGCCAACGCGACCGAGTAAACTACCCTCTTGAGATTTCCCCCTTCTAACCACACACGCGTCTCTTCAACCTGCACTGTTTCCTCTTACGAGGGTCGAGCAGGTCTGGATACAACTAATTGAGAGCTTGCGCCTACGCTCTAATGAGGCTGTCGTTGCCTCTATTCAGCTGCTTCGCCATAACCGACGAAGGCGACGAACTTATTGCCCCATTCGTGTTACCGGTTGGCGAGGAGGTCGCTAGACCGGTCCTCTCTAGTACTGTCATCGAGGATAATTTGGATGCTCAGTAGCACGGCTGTGCAAGTACCTTCATCACATTAAGGCGCCTTCGAGTAGAGCTGCCCAGGCCAAAACGAGCGTTATGGCAACCAGAGAGCTAAGGACAAACGACTTCCTCTCCGAGATCATCATG